>NZ_CP012831.1:6972500-7119102 GCF_001307275.1 Pseudomonas fluorescens | reverse complement strand
ATCAACATGGCTAGCCAGGCGGGTCGCCGCGGTGAGGCGCTGGTAGGCGTCTACTGCGCCACCAAGGCGGCGGTCATCAGCCTTACGCAGTCTGCTGGCCTCAACCTCATCAAGCACAAAATCAATGTCAATGCGATCGCCCCGGGGGTTGTCGATGGCGAACACTGGGACGGTGTCGACGCGCTCTTCGCCAAACACGAGAACCGACCTCTAGGTGAGAAGAAGCGGCTCGTCGGCCTTGAAGTTCCGTATGGGAGAATGGGGACGGCAGAGGATCTGGTAGGAATGGCTATTTTCCTGGCGGGCTCGGAGAGCGATTACATCGTCGCACAAACGTACAACGTTGATGGCGGGAACTGGATGAGCTGAGTGCAGAAGGGTGTTCGGGTGACAGGAGAGCGGCATATTTCCGATCACCCGGCGGTTCAATTTAGCTTCCTCGCGATCATACTGCCCGACTCATGAGAGCCCGGCAGTGTGATCCACCGGCCGATTGTTGAGGTGGGTGCTAGCAGCAAGGTTTCTTGCTTATCTGCGCGGCCACCCGTGCTCTGCGCTACAGGCCGAGGAGGCGGCGCAGTTCCGGTGCGGTCAGATGGGCGCGAAAGCCCGGCCTGCCGGGCTGGAACGAGGTGGAGGCAGCCAGGTTGCCCACGACGACTGGATCGCAACCGACATCGCGTACCAGGTCGGCGGCGACCCGCATGGCCTCGGCGTCATCTCCTGCGATGGGCATGCCAATGCGCCCGCCCGGTCGTGAGGCAGACGTTGCCACTACGGTGGCATCGACGGCACTGAATGCGCGCACCAGTCGCGCGCCGGTCATGTACTTCGCGACGGTTTGAGCAACACCCAGGTTATGCGCTTCGCGGTATACATCGCTGCTGCTTGTGCCCCAAGGATTGGTGGAGTCCAGAACGATCTTGCCGCGGTAGGCACTGTGCAGGTCTCGCCCGACCTGGGGCAGCGCCTCAAACGGAATAGCCAACAGAAGCACGGTGCCGAACTCCGCTGCCGCCATCGGCAGGCCGGCCGAAGCGCGTGGCCCTAACTCCTCAACCATGTCTTGCAATTGCTCTGGATGGCGGGAAGAGAACATGACCTCATGTCCAGCCTCGACCCACAGCCGACCTACCGTGCCGCCCAGCGAGCCGCTACCGATCACGCCGATGCGTGTTGGCGCGACTGCAAAGGCGCGACTCGCGGGGATGAGCCAAGGCAGAGCGGCCAATACGCCAAGGGATTTCACTATGGAGCGGCGGGTAGACTTCATGTCCTGTCCTCAATCAATGATGGTGAGACCGTAGCATCTCGCTGTTCCTGCTTCAGGTGGGTTCGTCCCAACCAGACACTCAAGCCCAGCCAGATAGCTGAGAGGGGGACCGAGATCATGGGAATCTGCGCCAGGGTCAGGCCAAGGCCCATCAGGCTTGCGTATCCCCAACTGGCGATTTGGTCACCGCCACGATAAACGACCGTGTCGATGAAGTTCTTGGCTTTGTAGCGATCTTCACGTGTGCTGGAGGTAAACAGGATTTCCCTGGCGGGTCTGGCCAGTGCGAAGTTCGCTACCCGGCGGGCGACCTGCGCGGCCACGATGACCGCGACGCTAGGGCTGGCGGCCAAGGCAGCGAAGCCGAACAGGCTGACCAGCGGCAGGACACACAGCGTTGCCACGATGCCCACGGTGGCGATCATCCTGCCGGTGATGAACAGCTGGAATACCAGTGTGATCGCATTGACGATCAGGTCGATATTGGCAAAGAACGCCGTGCGGGTCGCACGATCAGGGAGCGAGGACTCGGCGATGCTGGCCTGCTGAAAATACAAGAAAGTCGACGTGACCGAGTACAGCAGAATGAATAGTGCCAACCCGACCAAGTAGGGCGAACGCAGCGTGTGGACCATGCCGGTAAAGATGCCGCCACCCAAGGGCTGGTCCGGGTTTTCCTTGTGCGTGGTGTGGCTGAACATCGGAGCAAGGCGAGATAAACGGCGTGATGCAAGCACCGCCACTTCCAGAAACAGGATGGCAATCACCATCAGCCAGGAGCGGTCCAACTGTTGGATCAGGCTGGAAGTGATAGCCGAGCCCAAGAGGCCGCCAATCGTTGCTCCTGCCGCGAGTAGCCCGAACAGCCGTTTGCCCTGCTCGCTGTCGAAGATATCCACCATGAACGACCAGAACACCGAGACGACGAACAGGTTAAACACCGAGACCCAGATGAAAAAGGCACGTCCCAGCCAGATCTGCCACTGTGGATCGGCGAGATGCAGCAGCAGTGCAAACAACATCAGGTTGGCAGCGAAGAAGCGATAGGACACGACGATGAACTGCTTGCGTGGCAGTTTGCGCACGGCCAGCGCGAACAACGGGCTGGCTACCAGCATCGCCAACAACGTACCAGTGAATAGCCAGGGCAAGTTCTGGACTCCGCCCGCCACACCGAGCTCGTCGCGAATAGGTCGCAACAAGTAATACGCCAGAAACAGCGCGATGACGTAGAGCATCGACCACAGGACTGCGGGAGCTTCTTCGGGGCGCACCTTGGCCTGGCGCTGCAACAGCGATAAGGGAGACTGCACGACTTACTCCTCCCTGGCTCCAGCCGCGAGCTGAGGCGGAGTCTTCACCACGTCGTCTTCCCACCATGCCGTGAACGACTGCGCACGGCCGTCAAGGTAGACCGTTCGGCCGATTTCGGGCGTCCACAGCGCGAAGGTTTGCCCCTGACTGGCGACTTGCATGCGCTTGAACGGATCATCCCAATCGTGAGGGGCGATGGAGAAGCGGCCCACATGCGTCTGCATCAGCACTCGGGCGTGCAGGTCCTTGGCTGCCTGCGCGGCCTGTTCCGGATTCATGTGGACATTCGCCCAGCGCGGATCGTACTGACCGGCATCAATGGCGACATAGTCGAACGGCCCCATTCGCTGGCCGATCTCGGCAAAGTGCGGGCCATAACCCGAGTCGCCACTGAAGAACAACCGCTGCTCAGGAGACACAAGTGCAAAGCCGACCCACAGCGACTGATCGCGGGTAAAGGTGCGTCCAGAGTAGTGTCGAGCTGTGGTGACGTGGACTCTGACGTTCGGTGTCAGCGCGATGACTTCGTTCCAGTCGGCTTCGCGTACGACTCCCATGTCGTAGCCCCAGCGCTCAAAATGCGCGCCTACACCCAACCCCACGATAACCTTTCTGACTTTGGGCTGAAGCGCCAGAACGGTTGGATAGTCCAAGTGATCGTAATGATCGTGGCTGATCAACAAAGCGTCGATCTCGGGTATGTCATCGGCCGTGTAGAGGCTGGTGCCCTCGAATGCCTTGTTCACTCCGGGGATCGGCGCGGCGTAAGTGCTGAACACCGGATCGATCAGGATGCGTTGTCCGCCCAGTTGCACGAAGTAGGAGGAATGGCCCAGCCAAACGACTATATCCTGTGTAGGGTCGAGTGCTTTGAGGTCGGTCTTGACGGCGGGAATCGGGCTTGGCGGTCGAGGCTGCCCCTCTTGCCCGAAAAGGGTCTGCATCCACATCGATATCTCGGATTGGTCCGTGGTCTTCATGGGCGTGTCGATCTGGTTGCGGAACACTCCGTCGGCATGATTGGGCGAATGTTCGATGCGCGTCAGCCGCTCGCCGCTGGGCAGGTCGCCGAAGACCGGCTGCTGTAAATAGGCGAAGGCGCCAACGATGCCTAGCAGAGCGATACCGACAACGGCCATGAGAAGACGACCCCAGAATAATTTCATGCAGTAGTTACCGTGGAGGTGGTCACGACAGGTTCGTGCCGCTGGCGCGCGTGAGTTCAGCCAGCAGCAAGTCTTGGAATCGGGAGTCTTGGACCGCGGAATGCGGCTGTTCGCGTCGCTGATGGTGCCAATAGCCGCCGCTGGTGAGTGCCTCAGGGTCATTGCTGGTGGCAAGCCATTCCTGGGTCAGGTGTCCCAGGCGCAGGTCGTCAGGTGCGTTGGGACCTCCCATCTTCGTTGGGACCCAGCCCGGATCGACCGCATTACTGAGGACATCGGGGTACAACCGCGCAACGGCTGCTGCGAGTGCGGTTACAAAGAGTTTGCTGTCCGAATAGCTGCCTGTGGGGGTGCTGCCCGACCAGTCCAATCCCGTCAGGCTGGCTCGTCCCCCCCTATGCATGCTGCTGCTCAGGTAGATCAGACGCTTGGGGCGCTGAATCAGGGCCGTCAGCATATAGGGGGCGACGACGTTGACGACTAGCAGTTGCGCCCCGCTAAGGATGCCTGCGTTGTGAACAATGGCATCCATCGCGCCGATGGCATTGACCTGACGGGCAAGATCGCGAACCTGTTCAAGATCGCCCAAGTCCCCGACTGTCGCGATGGCGCCCTGGTCCACGAGTTCTTGCACGGCAGACAACCGAGCAGGTGAGCGCACATGCACGACAACATCGTGGCCTTGGGCAAGCAGAGTCTTGGCGGTGGCATGGCCCAGTCCATCTGCCGAGCCGGTAATGAATACGCGGGCTTTGCCGCCTGTATTGTTGTCCCGTTGTGCGCTGGACGCGGGAGCTTTCCTTCGGGAATTGGCTGGGGTCTCTGCCCAGGATGCCGCTGCTTCCAGAAGGGAGCCTGCGACCAACGCCGAACCCAGTCCGGCGCCTCTGATGAGAAAGTCTCTACGATCCATGGGCGTCCCCTCGGGCTACTTCGCGCCTTTCGTCCCGAGCGCCATGGCGATTGCTCGCGTTGAATATAACGAAGTGTTGGTTAACGAGGTTGTTAATGTAACCGTCCCGCTTCGGCGCCACTAGCTAATCAGTCCTTAAAGGGGCTATAAGGCCTGCTAATTAATGATTCATGAGAGACTTGGACGATGGTCAGACGTAACCTCAATGATCTCTTATCGTTCGTAACGATCGCCCGTGAAGGCAGCTTCACTCGGGCTGCTTCCGTACTAGGGGTGACTCAATCTGCCCTCAGCCAGGCAATGAGTGGGTTAGAGGCCAGGCTGGAGATTCGCTTGCTTACACGAACCACGCGTAGCGTATCACCTACGGTAGCTGGCGAGCGTTTACTAAAAGCCATTGGTCATCGCTTTGACGAAATCGAGGCAGAACTCGACGAGCTGACTGAGATGCGTGATAAGCCTGCCGGCACCGTGCGTATTACCTGTGGTGAGCACATTCTTCGGGCACATTTGCTTCCCAAGCTCACGCCGCTTTTGCTCGATTATCCGGATATCAAGATAGAGTTCGATATCAATTATGGTTTTCGAGACATCGTCGCCGACCGTTTCGATGCAGGCGTTCGTTTGGGCGATACCATCGACAAGGATATGGTTGCGGTACCCATCGGTCCTCAACTGCGCATGGCCGCTGCGGCCTCCCCGAAGTATTTCGAAAGGCATCCAACGCCCAAAAAACCACGTGACCTGCTAAAGCACAGTTGTATCAATCAGCGTATGCAAACAGCAGGGGGGTTGTACGTTTGGGAGTTTGAACGTCGCGGTCAACCGTTGAATGTACGGGTGGATGGCCAACTCGTTTTCAACACCTCTCCCAGCATGGTGGATGCGGCTTTGGCTGGCTTAGGCATCGCCTATCTTCCTGAAGAAGAATTCGCACCGCATCTGGAAAATGGCCGCCTGGTTCGTGTGTTGGAGGATTGGTGTGCTCCATTCCCGGGTTACCATTTGTATTACCCAAGTCGCAGGCAGCCATCGCGGGCTTTCACGCTCGTCATGAATGCACTGCGTGTGTAAGGAAGATTGATAAATCTCATTCATGACTTCAATCGCTGTAAGGTATTTCAGTTTTTCTGTCAGCTGATACCTTCTGGCAGGAAAGCAATTTGGCTGTCAGATCAATTCGGGTCGGGGGTAGGGCGTGCCCCGCAGCCCATCGGAGCAAAGTGGAGCAACTATGAAAATACGCATCGATGTTTCAGGCGGCCCGGTTACGGCAACGCTCGACAACAACGATTCCTCCATAGATTTCGTTAAGCAGCTGCCGATGAAACTGACACTGGACGACTACGCCTCGACCGAGAAGATCAGCGTCCTGCCCGAGCCATTATCGACACAGGGCGCGCCAGCTGGCTTCACGCCTTCGGCGGGTGACATTGCCTTCTATGTGCCATGGGGAAATCTCGCCATTTTTTATAAAGGCTTCAAGTATTCGAGCGGCCTTATCAAACTCGGCAGAGTTGATTCCGGTCTGGACATACTCGCGCGCCCAGGCCCCCTCGAAGTGAAGATCACATTGGTCGATGAGTGATCCCCCAAAGCGATCAGAACCATGCCGGTAAAACTGTCTGTGGCGTAGGGGGCGGTGAGGTCTTTTCGTTCATACGTTTCACACCAATGGCAGAGAACCAATGCAGCTGACTCGTGCCAACTTTGGCGATTTTATCTACTTTTTAGCCGTCGCCCGCCATTCCAGCTTCAGTCGTGCGGGTGTTGAGGTGGGGATAAGTGCGTCTGCGCTGAGCCACGCTATCAAGGGGCTGGAGGCGAGATTGGGGGTTCGTTTGCTCAATCGCACGACCCGCAGCGTCACCCTGACGGCAGCCGGTGAAGAACTGCTGGCACTGATAAGCGAACCTGTCGACAAAATCGACCAGGCCATTGAGCTGTTGAATAAGTTCCGTGATGAGCCCACGGGTCGTATACGGCTGAATGTTTTCAGCGACGCGGCGCTTCTTTTGTTGGCACCCGTTTTATCGACATTTGCCCATCGTTATCCCGATATCGAAGTGGAAGTCTCAACCACCAACAGTATGGTCGACATTGTTGAAGGAGGCT
Source organism: Pseudomonas fluorescens (assembly GCF_001307275.1). Classification (NCBI taxonomy): domain Bacteria; kingdom Pseudomonadati; phylum Pseudomonadota; class Gammaproteobacteria; order Pseudomonadales; family Pseudomonadaceae; genus Pseudomonas; species Pseudomonas fluorescens. Next base: position 7,112,321 of record NZ_CP012831.1, on the reverse strand, counting down.
TCGACGCTGGGATCAGGTATGGCGCTACCGTACCTGAAGGCATGATTGCCCAAAGCCTCTCCCCCCCTGTTCGATGGGTCGTGGTAGGAACCCCCGATTACCTCGACCGATGTGGCATGCCTCTGCACCCAGAGGATTTGAAACAGCACAGTTGTTTAAGGTTTCGGCTAGGCAACGGTCGGATGTACAACTGGGAGTTTGAGAAAGAGGGTGAAAAATTAGAGATCCCAGTGTCCGGTAATGTCGTGTTGGATGAGACGCGGATGATGCTCGCCATGGTCACCCAGGGCGCTGGGCTGACTTATTGTGCCGAACCCATTGTCGCGCCGCTTGTAGCGGAAGGAACTTTACAAGTGGTTTTGGAGGATTGGGTCAGTGTTGGTCCAGGCTTCCATATCTATTACTCAAGCTACCGGCAGGTGCCGATCACGCTGCGTTTGCTGATCGACTTGATCAGAGAGTTGCACCCGCTTGGATAGTTGGCGATCGACCGCGACTTTGCCGGATTCGCTTTGGGAGAGAGATCTGATATGTCCAGTTTGAACGCATTGCTCGATGCCATCCACGTCGAACAGAACGAGGGTCGAGAGTCTGTACTCGCCACCGTTGTGAAAGTCGAGGGTTCGGCGTATCGCCGTCCGGGGGCGCGCATGCTCGTTTCACAATATGGACGTCCGGAGGGCACTATCAGTGGTGGCTGTCTGGAGGCTGATGTGGTGCGAAAGGCCTGGTGGCTAAGTGAGTCGGGCCCGGTGATTCGTAGCTACAGCACGGCCGAGGCCACAGACGAAGAGGGCGGTGAAGAGTCCCTTGGTTTCGGGCTGGGCTGCAACGGCAAGGTATATGTGTTGTTTGAGCGAATACCAGCTACAAAGCAATGCGCTGTGCTTGATGCTTTACGCAAAGTAAGAAGCAACCAGAGACCCGTAGCAATCGCAACGGTAATAGCGGGCTCACGCAATAGCCGTGCAGATGTTGGAGACCGTGTGTTCCTGGAATCTGGCGCGGCGCCCTTCGGGGGACTCTACCATCCTGCACTGAACGAGCGAATTACCGCTGATCTGCGTCTCACATTGGACCAGCAAAAATCTACGCGGCAACGCTATACCGAAGGCTACGCAGAGGTAGAGGTTTTTCTAGAATACGTCGCGCCACCACCGCGTCTGATGATCTTTGGGGCGGGCCATGATGCGCAGCCGTTGGTACGGATCGCAAAAATCTTGGGGTGGCATGTCACCGTTGTTGATAGTCGCCCACATTTCGCCCGTCCGGAACGTTTTCCCGAAGCGGATCGGGTGTTGAGCGCCGATATAGGCGGGCCTTTCGAATTTCGAAAATTTGTGGAGGGGGCGTGTGTGGCGGTAATGTCCCATAGCCTGAGCCAGGATGCGCATTGGTTGAAAGGCGCGTTACAAGGTAATCCCCGTTACGTCGGTCAGCTCGGGCCGCGTGATCGAACCGAGCGTCTGCTTGATGAAATAACGCGACAGACAAACAGCCTGCCTGCGCTGGACCGATTGCACTATCCAATGGGTTTGGATTTGGGTGGAGACACCCCGGAAAGTGTGGCGATGGCGGTGCTTGGGGAGATGCAGGCCGTCCTGAATGGGCGAGCGGGTGGAAGTCTGAAGTTGCGGACGTCAACGATCCACGAAACTTGTCAGCTTGAGCCCAGATGTTCCCGTGAATTATCCATGGCAGAGTCGTAGAAGGCTTGAGTTGGAAGCTCCGGCAGGATATGAGCCTCGCCGATGCGCTGCACGCATTCGAGGCCAAAACTGATAAAAACTCACTAATCGAAATGCTGTCCTCCGTTAATCGCTGGATATAGAGCGTTGTGAGTAATCTGCAAAATTCTGAAAACATTTTATTGCTGAATATCACTCATTGGTGATTTCAGTAAAGTCGGGCTAATCCTCAGGCCCCTCCATTGTTAGCATGCTCACATAACAATCCAATGCGCAGCGCATTGGCTCATCGGGTTTATTAACCCGGTCAATAAGCTTGATCTTCGCACCGCGCCTCTTGCGCGTACTTGCCGAACTCTGTCTCCCCATTGCCGTCAGCAGCTGTTTCAGCCTGTGCTGCGGCAGTTTGCAAACTCATGCGCGCATTTTTCAGCGCGATGTTCGAGGACTTTATGCCATTCAAGCCTATCTTTCCTGCTTTGGTGACCGCCATTGCTTTTGCCACGATGCTCAGTGGATGCAACAAGGAGCAGGCTGCTGCTACCCCGGCGCAAGCCCCTCAAGTCAGTGTGGTGACCCTGAAACCTCAGGCGGTGACCTTGTTCAACGACCTGCCCGGGCGTACCAGTGCCTACCGCCTTGCTGAGGTTCGGCCGCAGGTGGATGGCATCGTCCTGAAACGCTTGTTCAAGGAAGGCGCAGATATCAAGGCTGGTCAGCAGCTTTATCAGATCGATCCATCAACTTACGAGGTGACGCTCGCCAGTGCGCAGGCCAGTTTGGAGCAATCTCGCTCGCTGACCACCCGGTATCGGCAACTGATCGATGAGCAGGCGGTGAGCAAGCAGGAGTATGACACCGCTCGATCTCAGCAGATGCAGGCAGAGGCACAAGTCAAGGGCGCCCAGATCAATCTGAGATATACCAAAATGTTCGCGCCCATCAGCGGGCGAATTGGACGTTCGGCTGTGACCGAGGGTGCGCTAGTTTCTAATGGCCAAGCAGCCCCCCTTGCGATTATCCAGCAACTCGACCCCATTTATGTCGATGTCACTCAGCCTTATGGCGAGGTGCTCAAACTGCGTCGGGCTCTTGAAAGCGGGCAGTTGCAGAAAACTGCTGACAGGGCTGCGAAAGTCAGCCTGACACTTCAGGACGGTAGCCAGTATCCGCTGCAGGGTTCGCTGGAGTTTTCAGAAGTCTCCGTCGACGAAGCAACCGGCTCGGTCACCCTGCGCGCCGTGTTCCCCAACCCCGATCACTTGCTGCTGCCCGGGATTTTTGTGCATGCGCGGTTGCAGGAGGGGGTCGCCGAGCAGGCCATTCTTGCTCCACAGATTGGTGTGACCCGGGATCTCAAGGGCACCCCGACCGCCATGGTCGTTACCGCCGATAACAAAGTCGAGCAACGCCAGCTCAAGGTTGGCCGCACCGTCGGTGCGAATGTGCTGGTGGAAAGCGGCTTGAGCGCCGGAGACAAAATCATCGTCGAAGGGCTTCAGTTCATTAAGCCGGGGATCACCGTGGTCGCTCAGGAAGCGATGACAGATGAGGCGAACAGAGCCCCTGTAGCGCTAAACACCAGCGCTAAGGCGGAGTAGACCATGTCGAAGTATTTTATTGATAGACCGATCTTCGCGTGGGTGCTTGCACTGATCATCATGCTCGTTGGGGCATTGTCGATCCTCAATTTGCCGATCAATCAATACCCTGACATCGCACCGCCCGCTGTCGCGATTCAGGTTTCTTACCCCGGTGCTTCCGCGCAGACAGTGCAAGATACGGTCGTGCAAGTGATCGAGCAGCAGATGAACGGCATCGACAATCTGCGCTACATCTCTTCGGAGAGTAATGCCGATGGCAGCATGCGAATCATCGTGACCTTCAACCAGGGTACCAACCCGGATATTGCCCAGGTTCAGGTACAGAACAAGCTGAACCTGGCCACGCCGCTGTTGCCGCGGGAAGTGCAGCAGCAAGGGCTGCGCGTCACAAAATTCCAACAGAATTTCATGATGTTCATCGGTCTGGTTTCCACCGATGGAAAACATACCAAGGAGGACCTATCCAACTACATCGTCTCAAATATCCAGGACCCGATTTCGAGGACTTCAGGTGTTGGTGACTTTCAGATTTGGGGCACGCAATACGCCATGCGAGTCTGGCTGGACCCGGCCAAACTGAACCAGTTCCAGTTGACGCCAGTCGACGTGACCGAGGCGATTGAGGCGCAGAACGTACAGGTAGCTTCGGGCACGATCGGTGGTCTTCCTGCGCGCAAAGGTACGGTGTTTACCGCAACTATCATCGGCAAGACGCGACTGCAGACCTCCGAGCAATTTGGTGACATTTTGCTTAAGGTCAATAGCGACGGCTCCCAGGTGCGCCTGAGTGATGTGGCTGATATCAGTTTGGGCGGTGAAAACTACAGCATCAACGCCCAAGCCAATGGCAAGCCTGCCTCGGGTATCGCCATCCGCTTGGCCACAGGCGCCAACGCCCTTGATACCGCCAGGGCGATTCGCGCCACGGTCGACCGACTGAAACCATTCTTCCCGGCCGGGATTGAAGCGGTGTACCCGTATGACACGACGCCGGTGGTCACCGAATCCATCAGCGGAGTGATGCATACACTGGGCGAGGCGGTAGTTCTGGTCTTTCTGGTCATGCTGCTGTTTTTGCAAAATCTGCGCGCCACCATCATTACGACTTTGACAGTGCCCGTTGTGTTGTTGGGTACGTTCGGCGTCCTTGCCGCGGCCGGCTTCTCTATCAATACCTTGACCATGTTCGGCATGATCCTGGCGATTGGATTACTCGTCGACGATGCGATTGTGGTGGTTGAAAACGTCGAACGGGTGATGGCGGAGGAGCACCTGTCACCCAGGGAGGCCACGCGCAAATCGATGGGGCAGATCCAGGGAGCGCTGGTGGGTATTGCCTTGGTGCTTTCGGCGGTGCTGTTGCCCATGGCTTTCTTTGGTGGCTCCACTGGCGTGATCTACCGGCAGTTCTCGATCACTATCGTATCGGCCATGGCGCTTTCGGTATTTGTTGCTTTGGTATTCACCCCGGCGCTTTGCGCCACGCTGCTCAAGCCCATCGATCCGACAAAGCACGGTCAGCCCAAGCGCGGTTTTTTTGGATGGTTCAACAGACGGTTCGATGCCTGCGTCAACGGATATGAGCAGGGCGTAGGCCAGATCATTCGGCATAGGGTGCCGGGCTTTATGGTTTACCTGGTAATCGTCGCCGGCACGATCTGGATGTTCGCCCGGATACCGACCTCGTTCCTGCCCGATGAAGACCAGGGTTTGATTTTTACGCAGGTGCAGACGCCGGCCAACAGCTCGGCTGAGACCACGCAAAAAGTGCTTGATCGCATGAGTCAGTACTTGCTGGACAAAGAGCACGGAGAAGGTAAAGCCGTTGCGACGGTGTTCACCGTTAACGGCTTCAACTTTGCCGGCCGCGGGCAGAATTCAGGGATTGCGTTCGTCAACCTGAAGCCATGGGATGAACGAGACAGTGACAATACTGTGTTCAAAATTGCCCAGCGTGCCCAGCAAGAGTTCCTGAAGTACCGCGACGCCCTGGTATATGCGGTGGTTCCGCCTTCGGTACTGGAGTTGGGTAACGCCACCGGCTTCGATTTCTACCTGCAGGACCAGGATAGCGTGGGCCATCAAAAACTCATGGAAGCGCGCGGCAAGTTTCTTGAGCTGGCTGCCCAGAGCCCGGTCCTCGCCGGTGTTCGCCCAAACGGCTTGGCCGACGAGCCACAGTACCACCTGACCATCGACGACGAGCGCGCGCGGGCGATGGGTATTTCTCTGGCCGATATCAACACCACGCTGTCAGTGGCATACGGCAGTAGTTATGTGAACGATTTCGTTGATCGCGGCCGAGTTAAGCGGGTGTACGTACAGGGCCAGCCTGACTCGCGCAGCACCGCAGAGGATCTGAGTAAATGGTTCGTGCGTAACAACCAGGGTCAGATGGTCCCGTTCTCGGCATTTGCGAGTGCCGAGTGGATCTTCGGCTCACCAAAACTGTCGCGCTACAACGGCGTTCCTGCCGAGCAAATTCTCGGGACTCCCGCCCCGGGTTACAGCTCTGGCCAGGCGATGGCGGAGGTCGAGCGAATTGCAGAACAACTGCCGCCCGGCGTAGGCATCTCTTTTACCGGGTTGTCCTATGAAGAGCGTCTTTCAGGGTCACAAGCGCCTGCTCTGTATGCGCTGTCGATTCTCGTCGTGTTTCTATGTCTGGCGGCACTCTATGAAAGCTGGTCGATCCCGATTGCGGTCATCTTGGTCGTGCCTCTTGGGGTAATCGGCGCGCTAATGGCCACGGCATTGCGGGGACTGTCCAACGACGTGTTCTTCCAAGTGGGTCTGTTGGTGACTGTGGGGTTGGCGGCGAAGAATGCGATCCTGATCGTCGAGTTTGCCAAGGAATTGAATGAAAAAGGTACACCGTTGCTGGAAGCGACGGTCGAGGCTTGTCGTATGCGTCTGCGTCCGATCGTGATGACGTCCTTGGCATTCATTCTCGGCGTGCTGCCTCTGACCATTTCCAGCGGAGCCGGCTCTGGCAGTCAGCACGCCATCGGCACGGGGGTGATCGGCGGCATGATAACGGCCACCGTTCTGGCGATTTTTTGGGTTCCCCTGTTCTTCGTTTCCGTTTCAACCTTGTTTAAAGGCAGCCGCAAGAAGCAGGACGAAACTGCTATGCGTGAGGAGGCAGGCCAATGACTCGCTCTTTAATCGGTCTCGCGATCAGCGCCGCTGTTCTGAGTGGTTGCTCACTGATCCCTGAGTATCAGCGACCGCAGGCTCCAGTTGCGGCGCAATATCCGCAGGGTCCTGCCTATCAGGCAACCAACGCTGCCGACCAGGCCGCTGTGGAGCAGGGGTGGCGCGAGTTTTTCCACGATCCGGCATTGCAGCGATTGATCCAGACTGCCTTGATCAATAACCGCGACCTGAAGGTCGCGGCACTGAACGTTGAGGCGTACCGGGCGCAATACCGAATCCAGAGAGCTGACCTGTTTCCGGCGATTGGCGCCAACGCCAGCGGAACACGACAGCGACTGCCGAGTGCTCAGACGCAGTCCGGTCAGGCCAGTATTTCCAGCCAATATGACGTCAACCTGGGAATCAGTTCGTACGAGTTGGATCTGTTTGGTCGCATCGCCAGTCTCAGCCAGCAGGCATTGGAAACGTATCTGTCTACCGCCCAGGCCCGACGCTCGACCCAGATCAGCATCGTTTCGAGCGTGGCCAATGCCTACCTCACCTGGCAAGCTGACCGTGAATTGCTCAAGCTCACCGAGAATACATTGGGCGCCTATGAAGAGAGCTTGCGTCTGACCGCTCGGAGCAATCAGGTGGGTGTGGCTTCTGCGCTTGATCTCGCACAGGCGCGTACCTCGGTGCAAGGTGCGCGGGCGAGCTTGGCAAACTACCAGCGCCGGGTAGCCGAAGACGAGAATGCTTTGGTGCTTCTTCTCGGTACAGGACTGCCCGCCGATTTGCCAGAGCCACAGTCCTTGGATGGCGACTTGCTCGCCAACGTACCGGCCGGACTGCCTAGTGATTTACTCGTCCGCCGTCCTGACATACTAGCTGCCGAGCATTCGCTCCTGGCGGCTAACGCAAATATCGGTGCGGCGCGAGCGGCGTTTTTTCCTAGCATCAGCCTTACGGCAAATGCTGGCACCTCGAGCGCGAATCTGGATGGGCTGTTCAAAAGTGGCTCAGGCAGTTGGGCGTTTTCCCCTACCATCAGCTTGCCGATTTTCAATGCTGGCGCGTTACGCGCTAGTCTGGATTACTCAAAGATCCAGAAAGACATTGGTGTGGCCAACTACGAGAAAGCTATCCAGACTGCTTTCCAGGAGGTCTCCGACGGGTTGACTGCACGTAAAACTTACGTCGACCAGTTGCAGGCACAGAAGGATCTCGTTAACGCCAGCCAAGATTATTATCAGCTTGCCGAGCGTCGCTATCGAATCGGCGTGGACAGCCACCTGACTTTCCTGGACGCGCAGCGCTCGCTGTTTAGCAGCCAACAAGGGCTGATCAACGATCGTCTTGCGCAGTTGCAGGCTGAAGTGAGCTTGTATCGTGCACTGGGTGGGGGATGGAACGAGCGGGGCACGCATAAACTCTGAGGGCGACTAAGCAAAAACGCCCGGCGATAGGCCGGGCGTTATTGTTTTAGCGTGGAGTGAAACTGTCATGATTACTGTGTACTTAGGTGGTACCTCGCTGTCACCTGCTCTGCGGGAAATTACAAGCAGGGCATTTTGTCAGTTTGAGCCAAGGTATTACCTTTGCTGTCAATAAGTTCAATTTTTACCTCTTTTCCCGCACTACTTTCCATCAAGGTGTAACGTTCATTCGGTAAGAAATTGTCATAGGACAGGGTGGCAACACAGCGGTGTTGGCTTTCCTGGTAGCCCTTGGTAACTACCCCAACTTCCATCGTATGCGCCCCTGGCGATACTTTGAAATAAGTCAGGTTCTCTGCACGTTGCGTATCCAGGCGTCTGGCCAGCATTTCATCACCGATCTGCTCGTGAAGATTGACAATGGATTCGCCATCCTTAAGCGTCGGAAGTTCAGTCGCGCAGCCAGCCAGGCCGGTGATTAAAATGATAGAAGCTGTAAGTTTGGCAAGGTTCATAAGTGTCCTGAGTTCTTTGGGGGTCGAGAATAGCTATAAGCTTGTTCTGAACCGTTAAATAGGGAAGGTTTTAAGCAAGCTGTTCCCGCCTAATAACGCATTGGTTTGGGAACGTGCGCCCGTTGCTTCTGTGGATGACGCGAGATGATCGAGGGCGGCAAGGGTTAAGATGCCTACTCGATATCCGGAATGAATTTGTTGTCGGTATGGGGATATTCTACAGGCTGATTTTTAATTGATTAGCCTGTGAGCTATTGATGCAGTGCTGAGCTTTACTCACTAATGATGAGCCATCCACGACGCCGGGCGCCTGAATCCCTCAGGTGTTGCAGGTGATATTTGCTGCGCGTTGGACGTTACCGTCATCGAATCTATCGTCGACCAATCAGTTGTTTCTGTCGCTGAGACGATCAGCCTTTAACGATGAGGCGCGAGTTTCGTTCATTGCGGAAGGCCAGTTCTTCAATGGTTTGCGTGGCGTACTCTGCGTCTTCGCGAGCCTGCAGGATTATCCCGTGATGTGCGGATTTACTACACACCGGATCAGCATTGCTGGCGTCCCCCGTGAGCATGAACGCCTGGCAGCGACAGCCACCGAAGTCCTTTTCTTTTTCATCGCAGGAGCGGCACGGTTCGGGCATCCAGTCATAACCGCGGAAACGGTTGAAACCGAACGAGTCGTACCAGATGTGCTGCATGCTGTGGTCGCGCACATTGGGAAACTGCACCGGCAGCTGTCGGGCGCCGTGACAGGGCAGTGCCGTGCCGTCCGGCGTGACGGTGAGGAAAATGCTGCCCCAGCCGTTCATGCAGCCCTTGGGGCGTTCTTCATAGTAGTCCGGCGTGACAAAGATCAACTTGCACGGATTGCCTTCGGCTTCCAGCTTGGCGCGGTATTCATTGGTGATGCGCTCGGCGCGTACCAGTTGCTCCCGGGTGGGCAGCAGGCCGACACGGTTCAATTGCGCCCAGCCGTAGAACTGGCAGGTGGCGAGTTCGACGAAGTCGGCCTCCAGGGCAATGCACAGCTCGATGATGCGGTCGATCTTGTCGATGTTGTGCCGGTGGGTCACGAAGTTCAGCACCATCGGATAGCCGTGGGCCTTCACCGCCCGGGCCATTTCCAGTTTTTGCGCGAAGGCTTTCTTCGAGCCGGCCAGGAGGTTGTTCACCTGCTCGTCGCTGGCCTGGAAACTGATCTGGATATGGTCCAGCCCGGCCTTCTTGAAGTCACTGATTTTCTGTTCGGTCAAGCCGATGCCGGAGGTGATCAGGTTGGTATAGAAACCCAGCCAGCGCGCTTCACCGATCAGCTCGGCCAGGTCCTGGCGCACCAGCGGCTCGCCGCCGGAAAAACCCAGCTGCGCGGCGCCCATCTCCCGGGCTTCGCGAAAGACCTTGAACCACTGCTCGGTGCTCAGCTCCTTGCCCTGCTCGGCGAAGTCCAACGGGTTGGAGCAGTACGGGCATTGCAACGGGCACCGATAGGTCAGCTCCGCCAGCAGCCACAGCGGCAGGCCGACTTCCGGCCTGGGCGGCAGGGCACGGGTGTCAGGCAAGTTCGATCCAGTGCTGTGCACGGGCGACCTCCATGAATTGCTCGATGTCGTCACCAAGTTCCGGCACGTCGGGAAACTGCTTGGCCAACTCGTCGATGATGGTCGCGACATCCCGTTCGCCGTCGATCAGGCCACCGATCAGCGCAGCGCTGTCGTTCAACTTGATCATGCCTTCAGGATAGAGCAGCACGTGGCCTTTCTGGGCCGGTTCGTACTGGAAACGATAGCCGGGGCGCCAGCGCGGGGTTTGGCTGCGGTCGAAACTCATAAGGTAATTCCTTTGTGCCAAACCCGTTGGTCGGTCACGCTGTGATAGGGCGGGCGATTCAATTCGTAGGCCATGCTCATGGCGTCGAGCATGCTCCAGAGGATGTCCAGCTTGAACTGGAGAATCTCCAACATGCGTTCCTGCCCTGCGCGGGTGGTGTAGTGCTGCAAGGTGATCGCCAAGCCATGCTCCACATCGCGCCGGGCCTGGCCCAGGCGGGTGCGGAAGTATTCATAGCCGGCCGGGTCGATCCACGGGTAATGCTGGGGCCAACTGTCCAGGCGCGACTGGTGGATCTGCGGGGCGAACAGTTCGGTCAGCGAGCTGCTGGCGGCCTCTTGCCAACTGGCCCGGCGGGCGAAGTTGACATAGGCGTCCACCGCGAAGCGCACCCCTGGCAACACCAGTTCCTGGGAGCGCAGTTGGTCGGGGTCCAGGCCCACCGCCTGGCCCAGCCGCAGCCAGGCTTCGATGCCGCCGTCTTCGCCGGGCGCGCCGTCATGGTCGAGCAGGCGCTGGATCCACTCGCGACGGATTTCCCGGTCTGGGCAGTTGGCCAGGATCGCGGCGTCCTTGAGCGGGATATTCACCTGATAGTAGAAACGGTTCGCGACCCAGCCCTGAATCTGCTCGCGAGTGGCGCGGCCTTCATACATCGCCACGTGATACGGGTGATGGATGTGGTAATACGCGCCCTTGGCACGCAGGGCCGCTTCGAACTCGGCGGGGGACAGGGGGGTGTCAGTCATTTCGGTTGCTCCTACAGTTCAATACTCATGCCGTCGTAAGCCACTTCGACATTGCGCCGCACCAGCTCGGCCCGCTCGGCGGAGTCTTCATCGAGGATCGGGTTGGTGTTGTTGATATGGATAAGGACCTTGCGCTGATTGGGCAGTTGCTCCAGCACTTCCAGCATCCCGCCGGGACCATTCTGCGCCAGGTGGCCCATTTCCCGGCCGGTGCGGGTGCCAACGCCACGGCGCTGCATTTCATCGTCGTTCCACATCGTGCCGTCCACCAGCAGGCAATCGCTGCCGGCCATGATCTCCAGCAATGGCCCATCGACCTTGCCCAGGCCGGGGGCGTAGAACAGTTTGCCGTCGGTGCGCAGGTCTTCGACGATCAACCCGATGGTATCGCCGGGGTGCGGATCGACGCGGTGCGGTGAATAGGGCGGCGCGGCGCTGCGCAATGGCAACGGGGTGAAGCGCAGGTTCGGGCAGGTCGGGACGGTGAAAGACTGGTCGAGTTCGATACGGTTCCAGCTCAGCCCGCCGTTCCAGTGGGTCAGCATGTTGAACAGCGGGAAACCGGTGCTCAGGTCTTCATGGACCATGTCGGTGCACCAGACCTGATGCGGGCACCCTTCCCGCAGGCTGAGCAGGCCCGTGGTGTGGTCGATCTGACTGTCCATCAGGATGATCGCGCCAATGCCGGTGTCCCGCAGGGCTCGGCCCGGCTGCATAGGGGCGAAACTCTGAAGCTGGGCGCGAATGTCCGGAGAGGCGTTGCACAGCACCCAACTCACACCGTCATCGGAAATCGCGATGGATGACTGAGTGCGCGCCTGGGCCCGCAGGCTGCCGTTGCGAAAACCTGCGCAATTGGCGCAGTTGCAGTTCCACTGGGGGAAACCGCCACCGGCCGCGGAACCTAGAATCTGGACGAACATGGCTGCTCCATCATTCTGGAACTTAAAATAAAGCGCCTCGGCAGGCCGAGGCGCTGTCCATCAGATACAAACTTAACGGTTTGCGAAGTACATGGTGACTTCAAAACCGATACGCAGGTCGGTGTAAGCAGGTTTGGACCAAGACATGAAAGTACTCCTATCAAGTGATGAGACGTTTGTCAGGTACATATTTCTGAGTTTGGTTGGGATCATTTTGCAGCGTTCCAAGGCGCGCCCAACCTACGGCGCCGTGTTTCGGCTGTTATACCTCGTCTTGTGCTGCCGGACGATCGGACAACAGGACGGCTTCGGGAAATTGCTCCAAGTACGAGAACGAGTGACTCGACAATTTAGAGGCCAGGGCGGCGACGCACTTCGTGAGCAGTTGAACTCGATTCTGTAGGCTGCAAAACGTCATTGTCGTAGTCTCCCGTGTTTGTGCGAATTCAGGCTGAAAATAAATTGCATAGGAAGAGCCTCTTACAGACTGGTCTCGAATTTCAAACCGGCCACCCATGCATCCCTGACCTCGCTGACTCCGCCAGGATTGCCTACAAATTGCAGGTTGGGGCGCACGGTCAGCCACTTGGTCACGCCGAAGCCATAGTAAATTTCCATGTTGGTTTCTGAGCTTTGTGTCGGTGTGTAGCGAGGGTCGTCGTAATCGCTCACCCCCGCCCGGTCGTTCAGTTGCTGCTGACGATCTGTGAAACGGTTATTCACATGGAGACTGGCGATGGCGACGCCGATCTCGTCATTCGGGCGAGATTTGAAGGGGGCCGTGTAGTAAGCGCCTACTTGCGCATAGCGATCGATCATATTGGTGGCTTTGTCATGCACGGTGGCATAGGCAAACACCGTCAGCCCGCGAGCAGCGAAGTCCGGATCTTTCCAGACTTGTTGTTGCCCGGCAATCCATGCGCCGTGTTTACTGTCGCGGGATTTTGCTATGCCGTTTTCTTCTGTGTTGACGTCGTTTGCGTCACGGCTGCTGTAATACGCCCCTACGCGATATTCCCCTGGCAGCCGTCCGGCTCCCAGCGACGTGGTATGGACCAGCTCGACAGGTACCAAGGTACCCTCATTGCCGCTGCCGCTGAGTTTGAAGCCGTTACCTATTTCCAGGTAGGAAGGGTTTTGTTCGTACGCACCGATCTGCGCATAAGTGTTATCGCTCAATGCGACCTTTACACGGCCCGCCCATTGAGTGATTGGCCAGTTATAAATGATATCGCCGGCCCAGTTACCAGGCTGCGCGCCGCAAAATGCCAAGTTCTGGAATTTGCAGGGGAAGCTGCCGAAGTCCTCGCCAAAATTCATGCGACCCAGTTTGATATCCAGCCCGCCGTCAAAGAACTTTTGACGATACCAGAGTTGCGTAAGTCGCCAGGTCTGGCCGCGCCCGTATACCTCTTGAACCTGACTGATGCCTCCCACACGAGGATCGGTGAGTACATCGTTGGTTAGATTGCGCCCGTTACGATCCGATATGGTGAATTGAAAATCAGCATCTTCCCAGCCAAGTATTTTCTCAAGGTCAAAATTGCTCATCAGCGCAAGTTGGTCGGTATACCGCGCCGTGGTGTGCGAATCGTAGCCACCAGCAAGATTCGTCGCTGCGTCGCCCGTGTAGAGCACGTTAAAGGTATAACCTTTTTCCAGCAATTCTGTGCGTAGGCCGCCCCAGTCTCCCAACATCCAAGGGGATTCGGGACTGAAGGCTTCTTGTGCATGACTGTTGGCCGCTCCGCAAAGCAGCAGCAATGCGATGGAAGTATTAAGCGTGTTGCAGTTCAAATGAGTGGTCATGATAATCTCTGCTTTTGTTTTTATTAGTCAGATAATCGAACACATCTTCAGGTTGGTCTTCCGCTCGGAAGAGCATTAAAGAATGTCTGCAACGGTTGATCCCAGCGAAGCTCTACTGGATTTTTTGTGGACGCGTCGAGCTTGACGTGACACACGGTAAGTTGATGAGAAGACGGGACCTAAGTCATGTCACGTCTGTTCTTGAGAAATGTCTCGGTAATTTATTTGAGCATCTGTAAAACTCTCCTTGTGATTCTCATGAAGGTTACTTTCAACTTAACGGCGCCGAGGATGCCGTCGGCGCGCTCTTGAAAAACACCTGTCATTCGCCGCCCGCACTGATCGGGTTGGGTTGGCGTTTTTCAATGGTGTATTTCAGCAACGCAGCGCTGCGGAATATGCCGTGGGCGAATTTGCTGTAGGGCATGGTCAGGAAGAACGCCATGACCAGGCCCAGATGGATCGCAAGCAACAGGCCCAACGCACTGGTTTCGCGCCCGGCAAGCAATGCCAGGCCGCTGGCGCTGACCAGGAACAAGAGCGCGATGAAGCCACGGTCCATGGGTTTCTGGTTCTCATCACCCTGTTGCGGGTTACGCCGCAAATTCATCCAGAGCAAACCTGCCGGGCCGATCAACAGACCTACACCACCGAAAATGCCGAGCAATACCGGCAGGCTCAAAATCGGGTACGGCGCCGACCAATCCAGCAAAAAGTGATAAAGGGTGGCAACGCCCGTGGCTGCGAAGCACAACATGAACCCGTAGAAAGTGAGGTGATGAAAGCGGCGGCGCCAGAGGGTGAATTCGTCGTCAGCGTTGTTGCAGCCTTCCCCATGTCCGCCGTCCAGGTACTTGAGTTGTGCGACGTTGGCGCCGGCCTCCAGTGCTGCACTGGCTTTCAACGGCAGCGGTGCCTCGGCGGGTGAGATTTCGCGCCAGAATCGACGCACGCCGATGCCTAGGGCCAACACGGCGAAACCGAACACCGCACTGAACATCAGTGCCAACGTGTTGTGTGGAAAGATCTTGTAGAAGTTACCGTCTGGCATGGCAATGAACAGGTTGCCCATGATCATCAAGGTCAGCGATAGGAACAGCGCCAACCCCGCGCCTGAAGCCAGTGCCAAGGTAAGGCCGTTGCGTTGGTACAATTTGCCCAGTGGCTGCGGCCAGGCGTAATTGGTGTAGGTTTCCAGACGTACCTTAGCCATGGCTTTGGGCACGTTGACGGCAAATTCGTGCGGGGCAGCGTATTGGCAGGCTGACAGGCATGCGCCGCAGTTGTGGCAAAGGTTCGCCAGGTAGTGAATGTCGGCCTGACCGAATTCCAGATGCCGGGTCATTGCGGGGAATACGGCACAGAAACCTTCGCAATAGCGGCAGGCATTGCAAATGGTCATCTGCCGTCCGACTTCGGTTTCCTGCAGGTTGAGGACCGGGATCAGTTGACTGGATACCTGGGGATCAAACAGCTGCATGTTGAAGCTCCGATTTCACAGGAGAAAGGCCAAACCCCGCACAAAGCGCGGCCTGTACGCCGGCGATTCGTCCGAAGGCGGTACCGATGGCCATGCCAATACCCGCGGTATAACCCTTGCCTAGTACGTTGCCAGCCATCATTTCTCCGGCGACAAACAGGTTCGGGCTGGCCTTGCCATCAAAGTGCACGGCGGCCGTTTCGTCGGTCGCCAAGCCGAGATAGGTAAAGGTGACACCTGGCTTGAGGGGGTAGGCGTAGTAGGGTGGTTTGGTGAGCGGCCTTGCCCAGTGAGTCTTGGCGGGAATAAGCCCTTCGGTATGGCAGTCGTCGAGCGTGGTGTGGTCGAACGTGCCGACATGGCAAGCGTTGTTGTAGTCTTCGATGGTTTTAACGAACTGCGTTTGCGGCAAGTTCAACAGGCGAGCAAGTTCTGGCAACGTCCGGGCTGTGGTTCCGGGGAACACCGGCGGCATGAAGCGGCCAAGCGCCTGTTGGTCGATAATCGAGTAGGCCTGCTGGTTGGGTTGTCCTGCAACCAGACGGCCCCAAATCGCATAACGCTTGGGCCAGAAATCCTCACCCTCATCGTAAAACCGTTCGCCATCGCGGTTGACAACCACGCCCAGGGACACGCAGTCGATGCGGGTACATATACCGCCGTCGTAAAGCGGAGCCCGGGCGTCGATGGCAACCATATGTGCCTGGGTCGGGTCGCCAACTGCATCGGCGCCAAGATCGAGCATTCGTCGCAACAACACACCGGTATTGAAGCGAGTGCCGCGGATCAGAAAGTTGTCCGATGGCCATTCACCACGCTCGTTTTGGCCCCAAGCCTCCCGTAACCATTCACGGTTGGACTCAAACCCGCCAGCCGCCAGGACGCAAGCGCGTGCTTCGATACGTTCCGCTGGGAATCGCTGTCCACCTATCATGCGTTCGGCCAGGTGAGCTGCGACGAAAGCACCGTTTTCCAGTTCTATGTCGGTGACTTGAGCGTCATAACGGATCTTCACGCCCAGGCGTTCGGCGCTGCGAAAGTAGGCATTGACCAATGCCTTGCCGCCGCCCATGAAAAACGCGTTGGTGCGAGCCACATGAAGAGCACCCGACAAGGGCGGCTGAAAGTGCACACCATGTGAACGCATCCAATCACGGCAAGATGACGATGCGCGAATGGCGATGCGCGCCAGTTTCTCGTTGGTAAGACCACCGGTGACTTTAAGCAGATCTTGCCAATATTCTTCTTCGGGATAGGCATCGACCAGCACATCCTGAGGCGCATCGTGCATGCAGCGCAGGTTGCGCGTGTGCTGCGAATTTCCGCCGCGCCAGACTTTCGGCGAGCCTTCCAGCAGCATCACGCTGGCGCCAGCCTCTCGTGCCATCAATGCGGCACATAACGCAGCGTTGCCGCCACCTATCACCAGAACGTCGACCATCGTATCTCCTCGATTCACTGGCAGGGCGAAGTGACTGCCGGCCAGTGGATTAACCATAGGGATGGGCTCATCGCGGCGAAAGGCGGATTTAGAGGTGAGGGCTTCAGTTTTAGTGAAGGGTGATGTTTCTGTGCAGGGGGATATGTGGCAGGCGTTACCACTCTCCCTGAAATACAAAACGCCCGATGCTAATGCACCGGGCGTTTTGATACTGAAATGGATATAGACCCATTTCAGAGGCAGGCAAATTTGCCCTGTCCAAGACTTTGGAGACAGGTCGCGATGGCCTGGCTCCTTAGTCGATCAGCTATTGTCAGCAGCGATCACTTGCTGTCTGGAATTGCAAAGGCAACCAGCTTCGAACCAGGCTTCGTACGATAATGCGGGCGCCCACCTTCGGCGACCACCACAAATTGCCTTCCGCTCACAGGACTGCGGTAGGTCATGGGTGTGGCATTGGCGCTGGTGGCCAGGCGGCTGCTCCACAGCTCCCGGCCGGTGGCGGCATCCAAGGCACGGAACGTATGCTCTGCTGCACCACCGATAAATACCAGGCCGCCACGTGTCGTCACGGCGCCACCGGCGGTCGGTGTACCGATTGGGATGGAGACCAGGGTCGGCAGACCGAACGGGCCAATGTCACGCGGTGAGCCAAATGGCTTGGACCAGATGAGCTTGCCACTGACAAGATCAACAGCGCCAATCAGGCCCCAAGGCGGCGCATTGCAAGGAATGCCAAGCTGCGAAAGGAAGTTGACCCGATAAGCACCGTAGGGCGTGTCAAGCATAGGCTGCTCGGCTTGTCCCCCTGCGTCCAGACCCGGTGCAATCCTGAAATTGCGTTGCGTTGCTTCTTCGCGTGTGACCAACTCGATTCGGTCAGGGACCTGAGTCCAGTTGACGATCATCAGCCCACGATCAACGTCCAGCGAGATGCCATTCCAGTTCACACCCCCCATTGAACCGGGATCGATCAAGACATTTTTGTCGAGCGTGATGGGCGTGAACTGGCCCTCGTAGCGCGATTGTTTGAACATGATCCGGCAAACCATCTGGTCGATCGGCGTCGCCCCCCACATGTCTTTTTCGCGCAGTTGAGGCCCCCTGAAAGCAGGGAGCTCGACAGAGGCAGGTTGGGTAGGGGACAGCCATTCGCCTTTAGCAATATCACGCTGAGGCACAGGCTGTTCTTCCACCGCCTTGATCGGCTCGCCAGTCTCGCGGTCGAGCACGAAAATCTCGCCGCGCTTGGTTGGTTGGATCAGTGCTGGCCGCATGCCCTTTGCGGTAGGCCAATTCAACAGAGTGGGCTGAGAAGCGACGTCATAATCCCAGATGTCATGGTGCGTGGCCTGAAATTTCCAGCGCAGTCGACCAGTCTCCGCGTCGAGAGCGATCACCGCACTGGAGATGTCCTCGTCATAGGGACGGCGCTGCCCACCGTAAGCATCAGGTGTCGCGTTGCCCACTGGCAAATAGACAAGACCGAGCTTCTCATCCGCGCTGATCGGGGCCCAGCTGTTGGGCGTGGAAGGCGTGTAATACTGTCCTTCAGGTGGCAGGCCGAGGCGATTTGGCGCGCCGGCATCAAAGGCCCAGGCGAGTTCGCCTGTTACTGCATCAAACGCCCTGATAACGCCGGACGGACCACCCCAGTATTGCCCGTCGGGAATGCCGCCACCGACGACAATCTTGCCGCGGATGACTTGCGGTGCCGAGCTGACATAGAACAAGCCATGGGGGTAAGGTGCGACGCCCTTTGTCAGATCGACTGCGCCGTTGTTACCAAACCCAGGGCAATACTCACCGGTTTTCGCATCCAGTGCCACCAGCGTGGGGTTGTGGCTGGGGGCGTAGATGCGCTCTGAGCAAAACCCATTGGCGTCAGGCACTTTGTAGTACGCCACACCCCGACAAGGTTTGCCCGACTGCGGTACGCCGTTGGAAATGTCGCGGCGCCACAATTCTTTGCCGGTTTCCGCATCGAATGCATGGATACCGTTATTGCCATCACACGCGTACAGGGAGCTACCCATCATGATGGGGGTGCCTTCGATCGCGTTGAGATCGCCGTTCACTGGCGCCATGTCGGCTTCCCAGACTTTGACCAGTTTCGAGACGTTGGTTGTGTCTATGTCTGCAAGCGGACTGAAGCGGGTCCCGCCCTGGTCATTGCCGTAGGCTTGCCAGTCGGTACGCTCGTTGTTGGCCAGTGGTTGAGGTAGTTTCGCTGGCGCCTGCGATTGCACGCCGCGTCTCAACATCGGAAAGTCCGGGGCATCGGGTCCGAAAGCGTGGCTGACGCTCCCCAAAGCAATTGCAGCGACCAGACCGCCGGCAAACGATGGCCAGCCGCGTGGAAGTTTCCGGGTGCTCGGCGCTGGCTTGAGTCGGGTGAAATGCGGTAGCAGAAGTACTGCGCCGAGAACAAACGGACCAATGAGCCGCGGCGCCAGTTGCCAGCCGTTAAAACCCACCTCCCACAAACTCCAGGCCGTGGTCCAGACCAGCATTGCGGCATAGACCCAAATCCCTCGCGCATCGCCGCGCCAGAGAAGTACAGCGCTTGTGATGAAGGCCAGCCCGGTAATCAGGTAGTACGCAGAACCTGCGTCCGCAACCAAGATGATACCGCCAATGGAAAGGGCCAGCCCAAGCATCAGTAATACAATGGCAAAGATACGACATACCCATCGCGAGGCTTTTGTCGTATCGCGCTTGGCATTCAAAGAGTCAGGCTCTGCGCCAATAGGGGTCATAGGGGTTTCTCCATGTGATCAATAGGACACACGTGTGGGGAACAAACATTGAGACGGCTCATTTGAATGACGCCGGCGGCAAGCCATGGGTAAACACCTTGGCGTGGAATATTGTCGCTCCTTGCCCCTTATCTCCATCACTGGTGACGGAGTACAAGGTGTTCGTATGGGGATCAATTGCGAGGCTAGTCGATAGCAGATTGTGCCCTTGTTCGCGCCCCGGCAGCAGCACCTGGCCAATCGGGATACCGATCTGGTTAAAGACCATTACACGACCTTGCCCATAGATCGCCACATAGACATTGCCATCGGCGTCGACCCGCATCGAATCGGGGGAGGGCCCCGTGAAACGGTAGGGGATGGACGAACTGATGGTGGCGATGGTAGTAGCGTTGGCCAGGTCGATGCGATGCAGAAGGTTGCGGCCAAATTCGGTTGCCCACAGCGTTTTTCCGTCTGGACTTAGCGTAACGCCGTTGGCCATCGAGAGATGCGGCAAGACGACAACGGGAGGCGAAAGATCGGGAGAAACGTAATAGATCCCGCCCTTTGGCTCGGTCGAGATACCTTTGAAATCACTGAAGTAGAAACCACCCTGTTTGTTGAACGCCAAGTCATTGGGCATGAATCCGGTGTCTTGCGCGATGATGGTTTGCATTCCCGTGCCATCGGGTTTGACCGCGAAAATCGCGCCGAGGTTGCGGTTCAGATCGAGAGCCGCGATGAACAGACGTCCGTCGGGATGAAATGCCAGTCCGCCAGGGGAGAGGTTCTCTATCGTGGCTACGATTGAAAGCTGTTTGGTCGGCGAGAGGCGAAGTACGCGTTTACCCGAAACATCACAGAAAAGCAGGTTGCCCTCGCGGTCAAATATGGCGCCTTCCAGTATCCGTCCTTCGTTGGATGCTTTGAACCAGGTTTGAGCAGTAACCGTTGGAAGGCCTCGTTCCGATACCGGGATGGGTACTGGGCCTTGGGTCTGCTTGTCGTAGGCCAATGCTGAAGAGGGGGGGAGTGGCCCGGCATATGCGCCTGTAGCGACGCTGGCGGCGCCAAGGGCCAGACAGGCCAGCAGGCTGCGGAGCTGGAGTTTTTTGAGCGCTCCATGAGCACTGGTGCTTTTTCTATCCGAACGTTTCCTACAGACATGGATGCTTGTCGCGTTTATCGCTGTGTGCGGTGCAGGCATGTCGAGTTGTGTCAGCGTGGGTAAAGCGGTCGTAGCGAATAGCCGGCTGGGGGGCGCGCCGGATATCGGCGCGACCAGCCTTTTGAAATTGAACGTTACGCCAATGCTCATAACGAACTCCATTGTGCAAAGCCTTTTACTCCCCCTCAGGGGCGTAGACTTGTTTATTGTTTGATAGGGTGAAGCTGTGTTTCTTACGCGTTAAGGTTGGGCACACGACCAGCGAATGTCAGTTCGCCGGAGGGAACCCCTACTTCAAATCTCTTCCCGGGGGTACTGGAGCACGAGAACCTCGGCACCTTGGTCACCTGCTTGGATCTCGAACTTTTCCTCAGTTGATTCCACGACGATCATGGACCAGAGAGGAAGCTCCTCTTCGCCATGCAGCACGCTGCCGTTTCCGACGAAAACGTAATAACCCGACGCAATACCAGGGGGCGGACCGTCCACCTTCATACCAGCGCCCAATCGTAATACCTGAGCGCGCAGGCCATCTGCCTCATCTTCAAAAAGCAGTTCCCAACTCGCTTCTTCGCGGGCCTGCATCACAGGGGCAATGGAGAACTTGATGGGCTCGGACGTCAGGTGCCGGCGTTTGCTGGGACGCAGTTGTTCCCGGTAGCCAGGCTCACTCAAATAGACCGGTTGGGAGTTTCCGGTGTACATCCGCATGGCGACGAAGGACAGCCCTTGCGGACCCGCCACGATCGGCCCGTAAGCCGTGTGATGGTCTTTGAACTGGACGGTGAGCGGCTCAAGTACCTGCCCGCGATTACCCAGTGTGCCACTGCCAGCGATGAACAACTGAAACATCGACACCCCGTGGAAATGGGGCACTACTGCTTCGTGTGCTCTGAGTTCAGACATTGTCGCCTGAGGGCCTGGGGCCCGCGCTTGAGAGCTCCGCGGGCCAAAGAAGGTCGTTCCCCAATGCTGGTTTCCGGTACCGGGCGAAACGATAACGCTCCGGTTTGCAAGGGCGTCTGCCCCACTGCGCGTGTAAATCATCACCAATGCTCCTATTGAATCTGCATGTATGCAGGACAAATCAACCGTCCATACGAGGCCGTAGCTGCCCTCGGTCGACGCAAAATCATACTAGCATGTGTTTTGATAATTAGCACAAGTTTCAATGAGTGGAACTTGTGCGTAACAGATGCGTGCTGGGTTAGCGCCGGTTCAAGCTTGTGTAAAAGGGTGTTTTAGGTTTCATTCATTGGAACCAATTCCAAAAATAATTGACTTTCGGCTGGCTGCGGACGACAGTGCACCGTGGCAGCTCTGCTTTTGGGGAGAGCAGAGAAACGACTGCATCTCTTTACCTCGTCTCCCGATTTTCGATATCGATCAAGGGCTTCAGTACCGATATGAATAATTACAAAAACTTGCTTGAACCACGTTCGATTGCGGTTGTAGGCGTGTCGGAGGATGCGGGACGTCCCGGCTCTCAGGCCGTAAGAGCTCTGATGAGCAATGGATACACCGGTGCGATCTATCCGGTGAATCCCAAATACGAAACCTTTGAAGGTTTGAAGTGCTATGGGTCCGTTGCCGATATCGAAGGCGACGTCGACCTCGTAGTGGTTGGCGTTCCTGCGCAGGGTGTTTTAGCCGTGCTGGAATCGAGTGCGCAGAAGAAGGTTCCTTTTGCGGTGGTTCTGAGCGGTGGCTTTCGAGAGAGCGGTCCGGAAGGGATTCTCCGGGAGGAGAAAATGCTCGCGATTGCCCGGGCGGCGGGCATGCGTATTATCGGGCCCAACTGCCTCGGTTTTGCCAACATCCATTCTCGTGTCTACGCCGCATTCGGTAGCATTACGCGTGAACCGAAACTCGAGAAAGGGTCGGTATCGCTGGTGACGCAGAGTGGGGGATTCGGCTACAGCATCGCCCTTGCATGTGCCGAAGCCGGTATTGGTTTCCGGCATGTCATCGCGACGGGCAACGAAAGCGATGTCAACACGGTACAGCTCATTGAGGCGCTGCTTGATGATGACGAGACACACACCATCGTCGCCTATATCGAGGGAACCAATGACGGTCGTGCGCTGTTGGAAATCGGCCGCAAGGCTACGGCGCGCGGCAAGCCGATCCTGCTGTGGAAGGGGGGCGTCACCGAGCAGGGCGCACTAGCGGCCGCATCGCATACCGCCAGCATGACGGGTGTCTATGATTTCTATCGTGCCCTGTTCAAGCAAACGGGGATCGTCGAGATCAGAGAGATCCATGAAGCAGTGGATTTCCTCAAGGCATTGGAAAGCAAAAAATACCCGGACAATGGGGGTGTCGCGGTGATGGGGGTATCAGGCGGGTCTGCGATCGTATTCGCAGATGCGGGTGAGCCTGAAGGTCTGACCTTGTGTGAACTTGGTAACGATACCCAGCAAAAGCTGCTGGCGGTCGTGCCTAACATCGGGGCCGTCCATAATCCAATCGACCTTACCGCAGGGTATTTTTCAGCGGCCAATGCGCAGAAGTTGGAAGCCGCTGTAAGCGCGACGCTTGAAGACCCCGCCGTAGGATCGCTTTGCATTAACCTGGCAACCACAGGCGCCTCTGGCAGCCTGGCGGCAGCCCAGGTATTGGCCCGAATTGCCGCGTCGGCGTCGAAGCCGATCCTGGTTTTTTCCTCAGCCCCCAGCGTTCAGGTTGCAGAGGCGCTGCGTGTATTCGCTGATGCGGGAATTCCGGTGTTGCCTTCGCCGTCGCGAGCCGCCAAAGCTATCGCAATGCTGATGCGATTCAAGCGGACTCAATCGCGCATTTTGCAGATGCAAGAGGATGAGGGGCTCAAAGTAGAGCGAGCTTCTGTACCGCTTAGCACCGCCGTTGGCAGTCGGGCATCGTTGTCCGAGGTCGAGTCCAAGGAAATGCTGCGTTCCATCGGTATCCCCGTCACAACCGACCTGATCGTGAAGGGTTTTGACACTGCGCTGTTCGACAAAGTCAAAGCGCCCCTAGTCGTCAAGATTGTCTCTGCGGACATTGCGCACAAAACCGAAATAGGCGGCGTAAAGGTCGGCATTCGGACAGCCCAGGAGCTGGAGTCAGCGATCGAGCAGGTGTTAGCCAGCGCGCAACGGCATGTGCCTGCCGCCCACATTGAAGGTGTCCTCGTTTCCGAGATGGTGACAGGTGGCTTCGAACTGATTGCCGGGGTGGTCAAGGATCCTTCATTTGGCCCAGTGGTGGTAGTCGGCGCAGGTGGGATTTATGCGGAAGTACTGAAGGATTCCGCGTGTCGAATCGCCCCTTTCGGCCTGCCAACCGCTATGGAAATGCTCGATGAATTGCAATGCAGCGTGATCATGAACGGGGTTCGGGGCGCGCCTCCCCTTGACGTCGATGCTGTTGCCCGCGCGTTGGTGGCGTTATCGCAATTTGCCTGGCAGCAGCGCAGCGATATAGCCGAAATCGACATCAATCCAATGTTTGTATTGCCCCACGGTGTGATTGCCGCGGACGCCTTGATTGTGCGCGGTTAATGAACCGCCCCCAAGCTTGTCGCGAGGAAGAGCAATGTACAAAACATTCTGTAAAGGGGTGAATCGCTATGAATGACAGCCTGTCCGCCACATTGACGCATCGGGTCAATGTGAAGCCTATCGACCGCACGTTCGAGGTGCAGCAAGACGATACGATACTTGCTGCCGCCCTCAAAAGCGGGTGTCAACTGCCCTACAGTTGTCAAAATGGCATCTGCGGAACCTGTCGGGCCAAAGTACTCGACGGGGTGGTCGATCATGCGGAGTCCAGCATGGCGATACTTTCCAACGAGGACCGGCAGCAGGGATACGCGCTCCTGTGCCAGGCAAAGGCTTTAACCGCATTGACGATCGCCTGCGAGGTGGTGGAAGCAACGCAAGACATCCCTATTCGTCGGCTTGTTTCCCGTGTCGATCGTCTCGAGCGCCTGGCCGAGGATGTGATGAGAATTCGCCTGCGCCTTCCTGCCAAGGAGTCTTTCAGGTTTTTGCCTGGGCAATACATCAACGTGGTGATGCCAGGCGGTATTCGTCGCAGTTTGTCGCTGGCAAACGTGCCCGACGACAACGTGTTGGAATTGCATCTCAGGAATTACGGTGGCCCGTTTAGCCAACACGTTTTCAATGTCATGAAAGAAAACGACCTGGTGCGCCTTGAAGGCCCGCTAGGTACTTTTTTTGTGCGTGAAGACAGTAACAAACCAATGGTCTTCGTTGCCAGCGGCACAGGGTTCGCACCGATCAAAGCCATGATTGAGCGCGAACTTGAAAAAGCATCGAGTCGTGAAATAACGCTCTATTGGGGCGGGCGAAGGGCCTCGGATCTGTATTTGAGTTCCGTTGCCGAGGCTTGGACGAAAAGTCACAACGTCACGTTCATACCTGTCCTGTCAGAAGCGCACCCCGACGACCTATGGGAAGGTCGGGTCGGCTTTGTTCACCGTGCAGTCATGGAAGATTACGAGGATCTTTCCCAGCATCAGGTCTATGCCTGTGGAGCGCCCGTCGTCGTGCAATCGGCAAGGCAGGATTTTGTGGCCTTACGCAAACTCCCCGAGGAAGAGTTTTTCGCGGACATGTTTGTGTCGGGACAAAAGACTCCCCAGTAGAACTCGGGTCGTGTGTCTCGATGAAATAAAAACAAGCACGTAGAGGAAGATGTCCGTGGATGAACTAGCCAGCGAGTTGACGGTTGAGCGACATGAGTCGCTCCTGTGGATCACTCTTAATCGTGCCGCTAAGGCGAATGCGATGACGGTGGATATGATGGAGCGTATGACGGCTGCACTGCAGGCGGCCACTGATGACCCGCAGATAAACGCGGTGATGTTGACCGGGTCTGGTGAGCGCGTGTTCTGCGCAGGGGTCGATATTCGTGAACAACCGGCGGATGGTGATACGGCACGCCAGCGTGAACGAAGGTCGTTGGCGTTGGCGGCGCTACAGGACGCCGTGATGGACTGCCCCAAGCCAGTTGTCACAGTGCTCAATGGTACCGCGACGGGAGGTGGCGCGATGCTTGCGCTCTTGGCGGATGCCTGTGTCGCCGTCGATACCGCGAAACTGTCGCTGCCCGAAATTGATTTGGGTATCGCCACCTTCTCGGGTGCAAACATTTTAGAGGTCATCGGCGGACGCGCTTTGGCGCTTGATCTGATTCAGAGTGGCAGGGCGATGAAGGCTACCGAAGCATTGGCGAGAGGGCTGGTCCGCGAGGTAGCCCTGCGAGACGAACTCCATTTGAAAGCTTCGGCGCTGGGGCAGGCGTTGGGGGCAAAGAACCCGCGCACGTTTGCCGAAAACAAGCGGTGGCTCAATCGTTCGCTGAGAGCTGCATTGTTGCAGGCTCGGGACGAGCATGCACGACACCGTGCACTGGCTCAGGCCGAGCAATAGCGCAGCGGGCAACGAGTGTGGTTTTGCACGGGCGGCGTGTCCATATCGAACTGAGGGAATATGATGTCTGATCTAGAAGTCAGTACCGTTGGCCGGGTGATGGTAGCCAAGCTAAACCGGCCCGAAAAAAAGAACGCCTTGAGCGAGAGCATGCTGGATTCGCTTCGCACTGCATTGCTGGCTGCCGATGAAAATGATGACATCGGTTGTTTCGTCATTACCGGTGCCGGTGATGCATTCTGCTCCGGAGGCGACCTGGGCCGTCGGGCCGCCGAAAGCGCAGAGGGGGATCCAACGCCGCTCGAGCGTAAAATCAGATTGCAAAAAGTCACCCACCAGGTGGCATTAGCGATCGAGAACTTTGAAAAGCCACTCATCGCGGCGGTAAACGGCGCGGCGGTGGGGGCGGGCATGGATCTTTCGTTGCAGTGTGATATGCGTTTCGCATCAGAGTCGGCTCGATTTGCTGAGGCTTATATTCGTGTTGGCCTGATCCCTGGAAATGGTGGCTGCTATTTGCTGCCGCGCATAGTCGGTACCGCGAAAGCCCTGGAATTATTATGGACGGGCGATTTCGTCAGTGCTGAGGAGGCGTTGGCATTAGGCATCGTCAACCGAGTATTCAGTGATGACGAACTCATGCAGCAAACGCTGGATTTTGCTACACGCCTGGCGGATGGCCCTCCCATCCAGCAACGCAGCATAAAGAAGCTGCTATACCAATCGCTGCGGACTGATTTGCGGACGAGCTTGGAGTCGGTGGCTGCGCAGATGGCCGTGGTGCAATCCACGGATGATTACAAGGAGGCCATCAAAGCTTACAAGGAAAAAAGGAAACCGCGTTTTATCGGCAAATAGCGTGTCGTGCCTGGACCGACCGGTCCAGGCATCGTTGTGATAGTGGAGGTGTCCGATGGAACTGCGTCAACTGCGCTACTTTGTCCGGGTAGTTGAGTGTGGAAGCATGGGGCGAGCAGCGCTTGAACTCGATGTTGTCACCTCGGCCCTCAGTCAACAAATCAGTCGACTGGAGAATGAACTGTCCGTTCGGTTGCTGCTAAGAAAGAAGAGCGGCGTGCAGCCCACCAGCGCCGGATTGGCATTCTGGCATCGAGCACAACTGGTATTGCGCAACGCAGAGGATGCGGCCCACGCGGCCCGGACTGGACGGTTCGCCGGGCATGTCACGGTGGGATTGGCTCCATCCACCTCAGGCGTCGTTGCACTGCCGTTCATGGAGGCGATGCGAGAGCGATACCCGGATATTTCCCTTCGTATTGTCGAGGCGTTATCGGGCAACCTGGAGCGGATGCTGAGTGCTAGACAGATCGATCTTGCGATATTGTTTGGCGCTGATCATGGGCGCAGATTCAGCACTCAACCGCTGGTAAATGAACGTCTTTTCGCTATTTCCGCAGCTGACTTTTCCCTGGTCCGCAAGAGTGAATCGCTGTCAATCAGTGAGCTTTCCAACGTCCCCCTTATATTGCCCGGCAGTACGCACGGCCTCAGGGCGCTGATAAACAATGCTTTTGAAAGAGAAGGCTGCACGATGAACGTCATCGCGGAAATCGACGGGCTTGCGATACTCATGGACGCGGTGGGGGCGGGCTTGGGGATGACGGTGCAACCTAGCGCGGCACTTGCAAGGCATGATAAAGACCGTTTCGATACGGTACCCATTTCCGAGTTCAATTTTACCCGCTTGAATCAAGTCGCCAGTTTGTCGGACGATGAGTTGTCGCCGGCGGGTTTGGCAGCACGTGTTGTTTTGGCTGACGTCGTTCGTACGTTGGTTTCGGATAAACGTTGGCTGGGCACGCAGCTGGTAACGGTGCCCGACTGAACAAGGCGCGTTCGCCAGCCGTCGCGATGTGCCTCCGTTCTCAAGTTCGGTGGGTGGAACTGAAGTTGGCGAGTGAAATAGCGTCATGCTAGTATGTTATTTTGAGACTGATTCTCGTTTGTTGGCGAATGAAGCATTTCGTGTCGAGGAGGATCGTTACGATCAACGATTTTGATGGGGTTTTTCAAGAATGATGCGCTCTGTGCAACGTATCTTGGCAGTTTTCGAAAGCTTTAGTTCAGACCGCAGCAGCCTTACGCTTCAAGACATTGCAGACCGTATCGAGCTACCGAAGTCGACGACGTTTCGTATTGTCCAGAGTCTTGAAAAGGCTGGCTACCTGGTACGTCTCGAGCAGCAATATTGCTTGTCCTTCCGGTTCACGCGCTTGGCTGGCCTGGTAAAAAGTACCCTGGGTATTCGTGAGATCGCTCGACCCGTATTGCAAGAACTCGCTGAGCAGACTGAAGAAACAGTCTCCATTCATGCGGTGAGTGATCGCAATCGAGTCTGTCTCGACTCGGTCACTACCAGCTCGGCACCGTTGCGCGCGGTGGTCCAGGCGGGTGAACAGATTCCCTTGTTGGTAGGGTCTGCTTCAAAGGTCTTGATGGCCTATATGCCCAAAGCCCAGCTCACCCCGTTAGTCAAAAATGTTGCCAAAGCGACGAAGCGCACCAATGGCGCGGTGCTTGAAGAGTTCGCCATGATCCGGGAGCAGGGTTATGCCGTTTCCCATGGCGAACGGCTGTTAGGCATCTCGGCGATCTCGGTACCCATCAAGGACGTCAATCAAGAAGTGCACTATTGCTTGTCGGTGGGGGCACCGACTGTCCGAATGAACATGAATGAAAAGGAGTTTATCGAATTGGCGATCAAGGGTGCCGAAGTCATATCGCGACAATTCGGTGGAGAGGTGGCCTTGCCCGCCCCTACATCCGACTGATGATGTGCGCCTGGCCTCAAGCCTGGATGTCTTGACAGCGGCTCATCGCGAGAACGAAACGCTCCGCTGGTCACTTCCATGCGAATGGACCAGTTGGGACTTCCAGGCGAACGACGACGGTTCACGATTTGAAGCGCCCCACCAGACCGTTCAGTTCATCTGACAGACTCGACAACTTGCCGGAGTCATCTTGTGCAGAGTTGGCCAAGCTCTCCACCAGCCGAGCCTCGTCATAAATCTGCTGGATATGCCGATTGATCTCTTCGGCCACGCTATGCTGCTCTTCAGCAGCGGCGGATATCTGCAGGTTTTGATCCCTTATTTCATTGACCGACAATTGGATGCCTTCAAAGCTGTCTCGAGTGCTCTCGATGGACGATACGCTGGCGTGCGAGAGCTCCAGGCAGCTACCCATTTTGCCCATGACCTCCTGGGTCTTGCTGCCTAGTGCGCCGAGCAGTTGCTCGATTTCGCCGGTCGAATCGGATGTGCGCTTGGCCAGTGCTCTGACTTCATCTGCCACCACTGCAAATCCTCGGCCTTGATCGCCCGCCCTGGCGGCTTCAATGGCTGCGTTCAGGGCCAGCAGATTGGTTTGCTCGGCAATGGCGCGAATGGTGCCAAGGATCTGGTTGATGCTGCGACTGCCGGCTTCGAGCTCTGTCATGGACTGCGACGACTCGGTCAGACGGCGTCCCAGGCGATTCACGTTGTCCGTGGTGATCTCGATCTGCTGCTTGCCCTCCGCCACGCGGCGATGTCCATTCTCGGCGGACTCTGCTGCGCCGCTGCATGAACGGGCCACCTCATTGGCGGTTGCGACCATCTCGTTGAACGCGGTCGACACCAACTCCACCGCTTCGCGCTGTCTCC
Organism: Pseudomonas fluorescens; assembly: GCF_001307275.1. NCBI lineage: Bacteria > Pseudomonadati > Pseudomonadota > Gammaproteobacteria > Pseudomonadales > Pseudomonadaceae > Pseudomonas > Pseudomonas fluorescens. The sequence continues at coordinate 7,082,717 of NZ_CP012831.1, read as the reverse complement.
CGGCGGCCTCGTTCATGTTGTTGGCTACCTCGCTGTTAACCCTCGAGGCATTTTGCAGATTGCTCGATGCGGCGCCGATGTGTTGGATCAACTGACGTATGGCGCTGAGAAACTTATTGAACCAGCCTGCCAGTTCAGCGGTTTCATCGTTACCCTGAAACTCTAGTTCGCGACGCAGATCTCCCTCGCCCTGTGCGATCGATTGCAGTCCGGTGCTGACCTGGCTGATGGGTTTGACGATGGACTTGGAAAATGCCACGGCGACCAAGGCAAAAATGACTGTCAACCCTCCCACGATGAGGGTGGTGAGGTAGGTCATGCGAGTGGCCGCGCTCATGACTTCACTACGTTCGATCAAGCCGATATAGCGCCAGCCAAGATCAGGCGACGTCCAGACGTTGGCCATGTAAGGGATCCCATTGAGTTCAACCTCGGTTGATCCCTGCGGGATGGTGGCCAACTTTGCATAGGCCGCGCCCAGGTCCTTGAGCGGCTTGAAGCTATGCGTCGTGTCGCGGGGGTCTACCAGTACGATTCCGTCCTCGATCAACATCACGTAGCCGCTTTCGCCAAGCTTGATACTTTTGACCAGCTCTGTGAGGTTTTTCAAAGACACGTTCACGGCTAACACACCTTTGACGATGCCATCGCTCGTGATCATTGCCCTGGCTGTCCCCACCAGTGCTGCATCTTCCTTACCGTAATCATAGGCTGGATAAAAAGCGGGTGTTCGTACGGTTTTTCCAGGGCTCGCCATCGCCGCTTTATACCAAGGGCGTGAACGCGGATCGTAGTTGGCCAGCTGAGGATCATCTGGCCATTTGGCATAGGAGCCGTCCTCCAGGCCGATGGAGAGAATCGCCGCGGACGGGTGGGCCGCACCGTAATGCGCAAACCTTTCGATCAGTTGCTGGGCCGCAGGAGGCAATGGTCGGCTGGCGGCATCGCCGGTCTGGTAGTTCTTCAGCGCGCCAACCGATACATAAACTGGATCGGTTGCCATTTGATCGACATTTTGCTGGCTGGCGTCGAAAAACTGGCGAATGTTGCCATCGATCTGACGTATTTCCCGCGTACTGCCATCCATAAACTGATCAACTGCCAGCGTTCGTGTGTTAGTCACCGAAATCACTGCGACCAAGCTCACGGGTATAAACGCGACCAATACGAACGTCAGCACAAGCTTGTTTTTTATTTTCATAGTTAAGCCCATAAACAGGGAGGACGGGCAAACGGCCAATTTGGAGCGGTAGTCGCCTTTACAACCGATCCTGTTCGGGTGCGATATGTTCGGCGGCTCAGCCGATGAGGCGGACTGTTTTCAGTCCGCGCACATCTTGAGCCGCTCAGCGATCAGTTGACTGCAAAAAGGGTTATGTAGAAAGCTCTTGCCGCATTGCTTTCTGGGGCTGCGGCAATTCACTCGCCTTGTTGCTTGTCTTGTTGCCCACCGAGGTGCGCAGGTTTACTCCACGAGTCTCAGGAACAAACTGAGTTGTGATCAGACAGAGCACGGCAATCAACGTGACGTAAAAGGCCGGCGCCAGCGGGGAGCCAAACGCCTGGGACAGGTACGCAGCGATCAATGGGCACGTTCCGCCGAACATCGCGACACTTGTCTGATAGGAAATCGCGTGTCCGGTTGCACGGAACGATGTCGGGAAAAATTCCGCTGCGGCCACAAAGCTGGCTGCCCCATAAATCCCCAATCCGGCAGCGAGGAGTGTTTGCCCGGCCACAGCGCTAGCGAAGGAACCCGAGGCAGCCAAGTACATGGCCGGATATGCCGAGAGCGCTATCCATGCCGCACCAAATGTCAGTACTCGCTTGCGGCCAAACCGATCGCTCAATAAACCTCCTAACGGAAGTAGGGCTGAAAGTACGATGACGGCGATGGCGTTTGAGATTAAAGCCGAGGTGGAATCCAGCTTCCCGACCTCAATTAGAAAGGTGTACATAAAGCCGAGCAATAGGTAAGCCCCTACCGAAAAAACAGGTTGGACCATGAACACGTGCAACATACCCCTCAATCCACCGCAGCGAATGGCCGCGATCAGCGGATTTTTCTTGATTTTGCTGGCTTTACTGGCCTGGCGGGCTTGCTTGTACTCTTCAGGCTCATCGATGTTGCGGCGCAACCAGAACCCGACAACTCCGATAATGCCTCCAAGAAGGAAAGGGATGCGCCACGCCCAGTCTGAATACGCTTGATCCCCCGCTCCAAGCTGGAGTGCGACGACCAAACCGGCCACGACGGCGTTGGGCAGGTGAGAGAAAATCAGCGTGAAGCCAAGCCAGTATCCTCTGCGGTTTTCCGGTGCCGACTCGACGATGTAGCTGGTCGAGCCGGTCGTTTCGCCACCCAGTGCCAAGCCTTGTGCGATTCGACAGAGCAACAGCAGTAACGGTGCGGCGATCCCGATGGTTGCATAGGTCGGAAGCAGCCCGATGATCGCGGTGCCTAGTGCCATGAGCCAAACGGTCATCGCCATGACCCTGATACGGCCAAGGCGGTCCGCCAGATAGCCAAACATCAAGCCACCCAGGGGGCGGGCTACGAAGGCCACTGCATAGACTGCGAACGTGCTCAGAAGCGCGGCAGTTCGATCTGAGCCGGGAAAAAAATGAACGGATAAAATGGGTATTGAGAACCCGAATACAGCGAAATCGTAGATCTCACCGAAGTTCCCGATAGCGCCAGCGGCTAGCGATCGCCGAGAGCTGGTCGTTTTCGTCTTCGTCATGCGTCTTCTCCTGTGACAGGATGGTTTTTATTAGTTGATGCAAAGCTGATGCATCAAGACTGCAGGATGAAACAGTGTTGCTTCGCCATCAGGCCTTAGAGATGTTCGAGGCGTGGATCAATATTGCATTTTCGCCAGATGAATCTTGGTGGTCAGCGAGCGTAATGTTTGTGAAAAGCGTTTCTGCGATGACGCAATCCGCTAACGAAGGTTATGTTAGAAAGACGCGTGTTGCTGGGGTTTAAAAGCAATACGCGTTCACTATTTGTTAATAGGTTGGCGAGGTTTGCCGGACCAGGCAGGTAGCCGAGCGTGGGCTTGTTTCCTGCAGAAGGTGCCGCTGGCTTACCGCCGCATCGGGACAGACTTTGGTTTTCCTATAGACCTCGATCGATTCCACGCTCACTATTCGTGAGCCGCCAATCAATTGCAGTTGGAGGAGGGCTTGAACTGAACCGCGGAAATAGAGCTGTAGAACGTGCTCAAGTCTTTTATCGGGACTGGATCGCTGATCTGATGATCCGCTTGCTCGAAGAGGCTTCGTGCAGCATTGGCGATCAACATGGGAGCTCCAAGATCATTGCCGCGCAAACAGGCCGCTTTGAGGATGGTTTTTTCGCTCGAGAGTGCCGTGTTGTCCAGGGCGTGACTGGATAACAATTGGGTATAAATAGAGCGAGAGGATTCACTCCATCCCGATGTCTTTTCCAGGACCTGTGCCATGTCTTCCAATGCCAACCCATATCGCAGGCCTGCCGCCGTGCATTCATAAGTAATCGCGCTGCATAGCGATGCGATCGCACCTGTGACCAACTCGATGGCGTCACCTTCAGGGCACGCTTGAGGGGCGCCATCCGTGGTCAGCTTCACGGCGTCGCCGTCGTACAGTTTTGTCGCCGCCATGCTTTCGATGAGCCCGACCATGTCTTCGAGCTGCGCAATTGGCCCCAGGGTGTTGGTTCCGATTTGCAACAATGCCCTGACCAGAGCGGTTAGCGGCATTGGGACATCCCTGGACATTCCCAGCGCGACGGCTTGATCGACGTCTTTGAGCATCAATGCGAGGGCGAAATTGGTGGAGGGTTTTCCCTGGGCAAGCGCGGGTAGCATTCTATCCGTGGTTTGATTTCGCGCTTTGTTGCGGTTCAACACGTCCGCCATCAGGGGCAGTGACAGGCCGGCTTTTTTGCCCATGGCCACGACTTCAAGGGTCCCGAGTCGGCAGCCAGCATTCATGGCGTTGTTGACCATTTTCATGGCTTGACCGTCGCCGACCCTTTCGCCACAACGATAAATCGTTTGGGTGATAACTTGTAAAACGGGGAGGGCGCGCTCGTAAACCGTATCCGGGCCCGCAACCATCAGGGTGGCTTTGCCTTCGGCAACGACCAGGGGGCTGGCAGACACCGCAGCATCCATCATGTCGATACCGCGTTCGGCCAGTTCTTCGGCCATACGTCTGGTCTCGCCCGGGATACCACTTGTTTGATCAATGATCAGCGTCCCCGGCACCAATCCGGCCGCGAGGCCGTTTGGACCGAACAGCGCAGACCTGACGTCCGAACTGCGTGGCAGGCACAGGAAGATGACGTCACACCGGCGAGCCAGGTCGGCCGCCGTAGGCGCGACATCGGCGCCCAGTTTCTTGAACGTGTCGACGGCAGCCGTGTTGATATCCCACACGCATAACGAGTGAGACAGGAATCGACGAGCGAGTTGACTGCCGAGGGCGCCGAGCCCGATGTATCCGATTTTCATTGCCTGTCGCCTCTCTTGTGACCATTCAACCGACGCATGCGACGTATAGGGGGAATGGTGCAGATAATTTTATTGTTCTTGGGGGGGGGATGAGAGCATATTGCCTGAATGCTAAAGCAATGAACCGATCATGCCGCCATCAACGCTGATGCTCGATCCAGTGATGAAACCCGCCTGTGTGGATGCGAGAAACGCGACCACGCCACAGACCTCGTCTTGCTCCCCCATGCGGCCGAGCGGCGTAAGTTTGCGGCGCGCCTCTGCCTGCTCCGGGGTGTACGCGGCGGTGCCGGTGCGGTGCGATGTGTCGATCAACGCCGGTGCTACGCAATTGACAGTGATGCCGCAAGAGCCCACTTCGTTCGCGAGATGTTTCATGTACGCGGTAACGCCGGCGCGAAAAACGGTTGAAAGGCTATGGTGCGGCATGGGTTGCTTTACTGATGCCGAGGTAATGGCGATGACGCGACCCCATTGCTTCTTGAGCATCTGAGGAACCATTTCCTTGGCTACCTGGATGGTTCCCCAGAGTTGATTTTGATAGGCCTCTTGCCACCGTTCCTCTTCAGTTTCGTCGAGCGTCGCCCGCAGCGGATTGGGGGCTCGTCCCGTGTTCAGGACGAGGATGTCGGTGCCGTTGAATGTAGCGTTCACCGTGTCGGCGAGGCGCTTTACGTCAGCGGCGACGCGCATGTCGCCGGCAATGGCGACTGCACGCACGCCGTGCTTTGCCGTTATTTCCTGGGCGAGGGCGGCCAGTTTGTCCGCCGAGCGTGCAAACAGCACCACGTGAACGCCCTCGGCCGCCAGTGCGTGAGCAATGTTCTTGCCTAAACCTGCGCTGGCGGCGGTTATGACTGCCACTTTTCCGTTGATCTTCAGGTCCATGATTTACTCCGATACGATGATTTCATTGCCTTCAACGCTAAATCGATGTGGCATGTCTTCGGAGGCCCATTCCAAGTAGGAAAGCACTTCATGGAATCGAGGATCGTCGTGATTCAGCACTTCAGGCCGATACCGTGCGTCCATGACCATCGGAAGGAACGAAACTTTTTGTATACCGTTTTTGGTCGCCACTGCTTTGGCGAGCAAGCTCAAGGTACAGGCCTTGCCGTAGGGCATGAAAGGGTATTCGGGGTCGAGGTCCGCGTGATTGCGAACCGCACCGTGGGACCAGGCGGGTTCGTTCCATGAAGGCGCGGGAAACGACTTGGTCATTGCGAACACGCCGAGACTGTAGAAGATGGCTTTGCCCTTATACATCTCGATCGCTTTGGGAATATGCGGTGCGTGACACACCACCATATCTGCACCGGCATCAATGGCAGCATGGGCTACGGTCACCTGGTAATCGGAGATCACGCGTGGCAGCCGGATGACGCCGGAATGAAAAGCCAGGATAACGACGTCTACCTCACCTTTCAGCTTCTTGATGTCCTCGATCAGGTTCGCCAGGTCGCTGGAATCGGGTTCCGTGCGAATGCGAACGGGCTGGTGGGGACCACGTGTTTCATAGGAGGTATCGACCTTGATACTGGACACGCCAGGTTTTTGCGGGCCTGCCTCACTGCCGGCAGGACCGAGCGAGGTATAGCCCATATAACCGACCTTGATCCCGTCGTGTTCAATGATTGCTGGACATCGTGCTTCTTCCAGATCCCGACCTGCGCCTGTCACCTGGATGCCGCGCGAGACAAAGAAGTCCCGGGTATCCACGAGGGCATCCGGGCCGCTGTCGTAGCTGTGATTGTTTGCCAGGGTCACCGCATCGAACCTGCCATTGGTGAAAATAGCAGCCATTTCAACGGGCTGACCGACTTGTGGGGCATGATCTGCGCGCACGGTGCGGTCCGAGTAGGTGCGCATGCAGTTGATGAAGCGCATATCGGCCGAGGCAAGGGTCGGCAGGACGAGCTCTGTGTATCCCTCCACCGGGAAGCCGTCTTTCGGTCCATGCGTGGGTCCGCAGTCCCCGCCGATCAATATGGTGGCGTTCGATGTCATTTTCCCTCCTATTATTTTTGTGGGGAATTTATGGTTCCGATGAATGAAACATATGCTGCTAGTTAGAACTGATAATAGCACTGCGAAAACGGCATGACCACGATTTGTACAGGCATCATGTCGTTGGATAAAGAGTCAGTTTTGATTTTCTTGGTTCTGATGATCGGAACAGGTATCGATAATAAGAACATGTGATAGTATCAATTTCGACTTCCTTCCGGGCGCGGGCGTTACCTGCCTGAGCGTCTCTGTGGCAGGTCGAGGGTCGACGCCTGTTCAGGAAAACGGCGTTGGTGCCAGTCTACTATTTAAAATTATCAGTTAGTTCAATCGCTTACATGAAAATAAGAGAGGGCGGAAATGGCAGGCTCACTGGATCAAACGCAGGGGTACACACCGGCAGGGCGGCTTGCCGGGAAAGTTGCTGTTGTTATTGGTGCTGGACAAAGCCCGGGCGAAGGCATGGGTAACGGTCGAGCGGCGGCCATTCGATTTGCACGTGAAGGGGCGCACGTTCTGGCCGTTGATCGGCAAATCGAGTCCGCTGAGGAAACTGCGGCGATGATCATTCAGGAGGGCGGTTCCGCTGCAGCATTTTCTGCGGATGTGACCCGGGAACATGAGTTGGCCCTTGCCATGCAGATGGCAAAAAAACGTTGGGGGGCCCTGGATGTCCTGCACAACAATGTGGGGGTCAGCCTCGCCGGTGGTGACGCCGACTTGATGGACATCACCGAAGATCAGTTCGATAACATTTGCCGTATCAATCTTCGCGGTACCGTCTTTGCCTGTAAGCACGCAGTAGCACTCATGCGCGAACAAGGGGGCGGGGTTATCGTCAATGTGTCATCCGCGGCGGCATTGGGTAAGTATCCCTACGTTACCTACAAGGCTACAAAAGCGGGTGTCATTGCTTTCACCGAGCAGTTGGCGCTTCAAAATGCTCCTTATGGGATCAGGGCAAACTGCATCCTGCCAGGCTTGATCTCGACGCCGATGGCGGTTGAGGCGCGTATTCAAGCGTGGAACCAGACGCGTGAGCAGGTCAGCGCGGAGCGCAACGCCAAAGTGCCGCTCGGCCGCCAGGGAACCGCTTGGGATGTTGCGAATGCGGCCCTGTTTCTTGCGTCCGATGAAGCCAATTTCATCACTGGTATCTCATTGGCGGTGGACGGCGGCCGGCTGCTCAATCGTATTTAATTGTAGTCCCCCACTGCTGGCAGTGGGGGACCATCGGCGCATTGCCGCTCAATCAACGTAGCCCGACAATACCCATCCAGTACTGAAGTTGATTTCCTGGCGTCTCGACATCGACGCTTCGAGCGTACTTGAGATGCCCGTCATCACCTATCCGGAATATCGACAGTGTCGCGGGCGTTACAGCCAGCCCTTTTTCATCATCGTATGTGGCCAAGGCCTTGATACTCGCCGTGACGAGCAAACGGCCACTGGGATCACAGGCAAATGTTCGGACGTGAAAGGAACGAGTGTCCACATGCTGAACGAGTGTGGGCTCGCCTGTTTCAGGGTTGATAGCGTAGACGGCTATGTTGTTTTCACCTCCGGAGAACACTTGGTGCCCCTGGTCGGAGTGCGTCGCATCTGCGCGATTTACCAGGTAAACAAACTTCCCGTTTGGATGAACATGGATTGCACCGGCGAGTTGTCGCGGGCGCACGTGCTCAGGGGTTCGCAGCGTTCCCCGCGTGAAGGCTGGCTCGGCCTCGATCCGGTCACCGTCATGTCGGAACATGTAGAGACGGTTGGTTCGCTCGTCGGCTGCGTAAAGCCACGGATGCGTCGGATGAAAGTCGACATGCCGCGGGCCGAAGTCATAGCCATGATTCGGCGCAACCACATCGCTCATTTGGAGATGCTCTTCAGTTAGCCGAAATGAACGGAGTGCCCCGGGATCTTCCAGCTTGTCTGTCGTTGCGTTATTGCCGCGGTCAACTACCAGGACTTGTTTGGCGGATGGATAAAACATGACTTGGTGCGGATAGACCCCAAAGTCGGTGTCCGGATCCTGAGCCTGGCAACTGCCAATTGTACGGTCTGCGTTGATGCGGTGCACAGTCAATGAGCCGCGCTTGAAATTGTGGGCATTGACGATAAATCGTCCCAGGGGGTCGATACACAAATGTACCGCTCGGTAGGGAAGTCGCGCAGGTAAGCCGTGAGTGTTGAGTTGCCCGTCAGGTCCCAACGAGTAAGCGCTGACGTGATTGTGATGGGACTCCACCCTCGGGCCACCGTCGCTTGTTGAGACATACAGGAAGCCGCCGGATGGATGAGGCCATGCGTATTGCACCTTTGAGGCCACAGTGACGCTTTCCATCCTGTGGAGCGTTGCGCTGTCTACGTCAATCATATAGCGCGTGATGACATCATCTACGGCGCTGTAGAGTACGGCGCGGCTGCTCATTCAAGCCTCCGAATGGTCAATTGTGAACATGGGAACGGACATGCCGCTTTCTGATTCTTTAAACGCGACCCTGACCCGCTGCCCGATGCGAACACTGTCCAGATCAACATCGACAATATTCGTAAGCATCATCAGTCCCTCGTCAAGGCGCACATAGGCAATGCAGTACGGTGCTGATGCGCCGCGTCTTGTGATGCTGAAGGTGTAGATTGTCCCGGTCCCGCTTGCGGTGATCCATTCGACATTGGTGCTCCAGCAAAACGGGCACAACGCACGAGGATAATGATGCGGTTGATGGCAGGCATTGCAGCTCTTCAAGAGCAGGCGCCCCTCGGCCGCAGCATCGAAATAGGGTTCATCACCGGGGTTCAGGATGGGGTCGCTGATGGGGCGTTCTGTGTAGGGGGTCGACATGTTTTTACTCCCTTTCCATGATGACGGTGGCTGCACCGTGCCGATGACCTATCGCGCCGCCGATGCCGGTGGCGAGGGCTAGCGAACAGTTGGGAACTTGCACCTTTGGATGAGCCTCGCCTCGAAGCTGTCGTACGGCTTCGATTATTTTTGTGATCCCGCCGCGATTGGCGGGATGGTTATTGCACAGGCCGCCGCCATCGGTGTTGAACGGCAACTTGCCGATGCCCGAAATAAGGTTGCCGTCCGACACGAATTTTCCGCCTTCGCCTTTTTTGCAGAATCCCAGGTCTTCAAGTTGTAGGATGACGGTGATGGTGAAGCTGTCATAGATGGAGGCGTACTGGATGTCGGCCGGTGTCACACCCGCCTCTTCGAAGGCTCGAGGGCCGGTCCACGCGGCTCCGGTATAGCTCAAGTCGAGGCGTCCACCCATCTGGTGTTTAGTGGATTCACCGCAGCCAAGTATCCGTACCCGTGGTCTGTTGAGGGCCTTCGCAATCTCCGGGCGGGCAACGATAACTGCGCCGCCGCCGTCGCTCACGACGCAGGAATCGAGACGCCGCAGCGGGTCAGAAATCATCGGCGATGCCAATACATCTTCGACCGAGACCACTTTGCGCAACATCGCCAGAGGGTTGTGTTGCGCATGGTGAGAGGCGGCGACCTTGACCCACGCCAGTTGCTCGCTGGTTGTGCCGTACTCATGCATGTGGCGCATCGCACACATGGCATAGAGGTTCAACGTGACTGGGTTATAGGGCATCTCGAATGGCGCGTCCGGTAGATTGACTCCTCGTACGCGCGCCTGTATCCCAGAGATACCTTCAGAGTTGGGGCGACCAGCCAGTGTAATCAGAGCCACGTTGCATCTGCCCGCTGCTATTGATTCTGCAGCGTGGGCGATATGGGCGAGATAAGAGCATCCTCCCATATCGGTCGAATCGACATGCCTCAGCTTGTCCAGATTCAGGTAGTTGGCCATCGACCATACATTCCCGCCGGGTGCATCGCCCGCGCAGAAATATCCGTCGATGTCATCTTTGCTTAATCCCGCGTCTTCAATTGCCCCTTTCGCCGCCTCCGCATGTAGTTGTGCCACCGAATGGTGGGGGGCCTTGCGTAGGGGGTGCTCATACGCTCCGACGATGTATGCCCTGCCTTTTATTGTCATCTCTAGGGTTTCCTCAGTGCATGAAGATGAAGCTCGAATGTGCTTTCCGGTACCTTCGTTCAGGGGGATCGGTCCAGCGTCAAAGACTAAAGTAGCACAGCAAAAAGTTCCGATCAGTGAAATCCGTGCTGATTATCAAAACTCATGCTACCATCGATTCAACGTTGTTTGGAGCGCAGGATGGCGCTGCACTCAAATTTCCGGGCCAAACCTGGATGCTCATTGGGTGCGAGCGGTCGCGGGGTAGGGGCAGGCCATATTTTTTTTTGAGACAGGAAGATGAGATGAGCGAAAGCCTGATGGTCAGTTACGAAGTCGAAGGTGTTGTGGCCGTAATCACAGTCAACAATCCGCCCGTCAACGCCCTGACTCCCGAGATGAGAGGGAGCATCATTGACGCCGTTACCCATGCGAACGCCGACCCGGCTGTCGCGGCGATCGTGTTGATGGGGGGTGGCCAGAATTTCATCGCGGGTGCTGATATTCGACAGTTCGGCAAGGCGAGAACAATCACTACCAGCATGAGTGCTGCGGCACTCGACGCCAGCGCCAAGCCGACTGTCGCTGCTATTCATGGATATGCGCTGGGAGGCGGTCTCGAGCACGCCCTCGCTTGCCATTACCGGATTGCATTGCCCACAGCCAAGCTCGGATTGCCCGAGGTCGCTCTCGGGCTGATACCAGGAGGCGGCGGTACGCAGCGTTTACCAAGGCTGGTCGGGGCGGCCGTAGCCACCGATTTGCTCGTCTCCAGCCGCCATATCCATGCCCCCGAAGCATTGCAGATCGGGCTTATTTCCCAGATTGTTCCAGGAACACAAAACCAAGAGCTTCGTGACGCTGCCGTAAGGTATGCAAAAGCAGTGGCGCACGCTCAACCGCAGCGCGTACGCGATTTGGCGCTCGAACCGATGGATGCGACAACCATGGATTTGCTGCAAGCGGCACGCCGCGAAGCAGCCAAAAAGTCTCCTCACAACAAGGCGCCTCAGTACGCGATCGATTGTATCGAAGCAGCTTTCAACCTGCCGTTTGATGAGGCTCTAGAGGTTGAGAGCCGCTTGTTTTCTGAGCTGGAGGGTTCTGATGTTGCCAAGGCACTTCGCTACGCATTTTTTGCCGAGCGCGAGGCTGCCAAGGTTCCGGATGCGCCCCCGGGTTTCAAGCCTGCTGGTGTGACGTCCGCTGCTGTGATCGGCGCGGGAACGATGGGCGCCGGTATTGCCATTTGCTTCGCTGATGCAGGCATTGTGGTGAAACTCCTGGAAGCGAGTGCCGAAGCACTGGACAGGGGCCTGCAGCGCATACGTGACATCTACGCCGTAAAGGTCAAGCGCGGACGCATGACTGTGCAAGAAATGGATGCATGCCTTCAGTTTGTCCAGCCTGTCTCTCATTACGAAGAGATCGGCGACTGTGATGTCGTGGTTGAAGCGGTGTTTGAACGGATAGATCTGAAGAAGGATGTGTTCACCAAACTTGATGCGGTGATGAAGCCTGGCGCGCTGTTGCTAACGAACTCTTCCGCGATTGATATCAACGTCATGGCCAACATGACAGGCAGGCCTCAGAGCGTCGCCGGCGCTCATTTCTTCGCTCCCGCGAACGCGATGAAACTGTGCGAAATCGTGAAGGGTGATCAAACCTCGATCGAGACAGTTGTGCGGGCAATGAAGATGGGTCGCGATCTTAAAAAAGTCTGCGCGGTCTCCGGAACGTGCGATGGCTTCGCGGCAAATCGCAGTCGCGCGCCGCTGGTCACGGAAATGATGCTACTGCTTGAGGAGGGAGCACGCCCTGAGCAGATCGACAGGGTCATGGTTGAATTTGGCTATCCAATGGGACCGTTCGCAGTGAGCGATCTGTCCGGTCTCGATGTCAGCTATGACACGCGCAAGCGTCGCGCGGCAGCTGACCCTCAATACAGGAAGCTCCATGTCCCGGATCGGATGGTCGAGCTGGGCCGCAAGGGCCAGAAAAATGGGGCCGGGTGGTATCGCTATGAAGAAGGTGACCGCACACCTCGTCACGATGAAGAAGTGATGCGGATCATCGCGACCGTCGCCCATGAGCTTGGCACGCCTCAGCGTACCTTTACCGACAGTGAAATCCTCAAACGTCTGTTATTTGCCTCGATCAACGAGGCTTGCAAGATCCTGGATGAAGGTAAGGCATATCGAGCCAGTGACATTGATGTCATGTGGTTGTACGGCTTTGGATTTCCTCGCCATCGAGGAGGGCTGCTGTACTGGGCTGACACGATCGGGGCCACGGAAATCCATCTGCAAGTGCAGCAATGGCATGAGCAATACGGCAGGCGTTGGGCACCTAGTCCGCTGCTGTCGAAAGCGGCCAATGAAGGGCTGTCCCTGAGAGAGCTGAAATCAGTCATATGAAAGCAGGGCAATGGCAACCATGGCCGCGTGCGGCCGGTAACAGCTGTTCTGGCAAAGTGAAAGCAACGCCCTGGTTGCTGTCCCCCAAGGGTTACGAAACGCTTCCCATGGTCGGCAAAGGGGCCAACAAGTAGAAAATGAAACGGAAGAAAAATCATGAGCAATGACACGTCCACACAAGCCTTGTCCGAGGGCGAATTCAAAATTTGGCAATGCATTTTATGCGGTTTCATGTATGACGAAGCCGAAGGTATTCCGGAAGAGGGCATACCTGCTGGAACTCGGTGGGAAGATGTTCCCCAGGATTGGATTTGCCCTGAGTGTTCGGCGACGAAGCTGGACTTCGAGATGGTCGAGATTTGATTAATTGCCTTTCCGGCACAGTGTTTTTTCGGTGATTGAGGGCGATATCAACCGAGCCCCTTGGCGCCAAATGTAGAGGGAATTCAGATGTCCATTGAAACCAATAATAATGTCATCGCCGACGCTGATCATCCGCGCGTAGGCCTCTTCATCGACGGTGAATGGATTTTCGACCGCCCCTCTTGCTTTGAAGTGTTGGACCCCAGCACCGAAGCATCGCTCACCAGCGTTCCCGGGGCCACGACCGCTGACCTGAAACGCGTGTTGGCCGCCGCTGAGCGGGGGTTCAAAATCTGGCGGGACACACCACCGGCTGAGCGTAATATCATCATCAGTCGTGCCATCGCAGGCGTGCGTTCACGTTCCGAAGAAATCGCGCAGATCATCACCCGAGAGAACGGCAAATTAATTGCAGATGCGCGTGCGGAGGTGGAGCGTTCGGCGAGCTTCTTCGATTGGGACATGGCACAGGCCCTGCGAGCCTACGGGACCATCGTTCCGGGCGAAGCTCAAATGCAGAAATCGATTCTTCGTCAGCCAATTGGTCCAGTCGCAGCGTTCACGCCTTGGAATGTGCCGCTAAGCGCACCGTCGCGAAAAATCAGCGGTGCACTGTGCGCCGGGTGCTCCATCATTTTGAAAGCCCCAGAAGAAACCCCTGGCGCGGCAGTAGCAATGGTTCAGTGCTTCGAGCGAGCCGGTTTGCCCAAGGGCGTATTGAATCTGGTGTTTGGCAACCCGGCGCTAGTGTCTTCGACCCTGATCGAGTCGCCAGTGACCCGCATGGTGACCTTGACGGGGTCGGTGGCAGTCGGCAAGCACTTGAGCCAACTGGCGGGTGCGGCCATGAAGCCGGTGCTGATGGAGCTCGGCGGCCATGCCCCGGTCATCGTTTGCGAAGGGGTCAATGCCGCGGAAATCGGCAAGATGGCACTCAAGAGCAAAATTCGGATCAACGCTCAGTGGTGCGCTGCGCCAGGTCGCTTCCTGGTACACGAGAGTATCTACGACGAATTCGTAGCGGCGTTTGTGGCAACCGCCGATCAGGTACGTGTGGCCGACGGCATGGATACGAAGGCAGACATCGGACCGGTCACCAGTGTCCGGCGCCTCGCCGCGATGCAGCATTTTGTCGATGACGCATTGGCGCGTGGCGGCAAGGTTGCCGTGGGTGGGCATCGTGTAGGTGAGCGTGGTTATTATTTTGCGCCGACTCTGCTGGTCGACACTCCACTAGATTGCGCCATCATGACCGATGAGCCTTTTGGGCCGGTCGCTGTCGCGGTTCGTTTCTCGACCCTAGATGAGGCCATCGAGATTTCCAACAGTCTATCCGTGGGTTTGGCTGCTTTTGCGTTCACCAATTCACTGGAACAGGCTGAACGATTGAGTCGTGAGCTGGATGTTGGAGTCCTGTCGATTAACCATTTCGGTGCGCCGGATCCTGACACTCCGTTTGGCGGTGTGAAGGACAGTGGTATTGGTAGAGAGGGGGGGCCGTGGAGTCTGGACTCGTACATGGTCAGCAAGACCGTGCTACAGAAAACTGCTCGCGTCTGACTCAGTGCCCCCAGTTTCCGTGACGGGCGTTGGGGGCTTTGGCTTTATCCGATGATCAAGGCCAATCCAGTGACCACTTGAATTCATAGGAGCATTCACTGAGGCAGGCATTTCCTGAAGCTGCTTCCTGCTAATGTCGGACTTTTTTTGATGCGCAAGGCATCAATGCGCTTCGCACGAACGCATCCGATTAAGGAGTTTGCCCATGAGTGCCAATAATGGTCGCCTGCCTATGATCGGGCTACTTGCTCTGTCCACTACAGCGTTTCTCACCATTCTGACCGAGACGATGCCGGCAGCGGTTCTGCCTGCGATGTCGGAGAGCCTTGAGCAGCCCCCCGCTGGTATCGGTTTATTGGTTTCCATCTATGCATTGGCCTCCGCTGCAGCCGCAATCCCCATTGTGGCGCTCACTCGAAGTCTGCCTCGCAAATCCTTGTACATCATGCTCGTGCTGAGCTTTGCAATGGCTAACGGTATTACCGCCATCTCGACGTCTTATGCGCTGACGGTCGCGTCACGGGTGGTGGCTGGCCTGGCCGCAGGAGTTGTCTGGCCGGTCATCTGTGGTTATGCCATCCGCTTGGTCGATCGCAAAGACATGGGACGGGCTGTCGCGATTACCCTGGCGGGGAGTACCGTGGCCATGGTCGCCGGTTTGCCCTTGGGTAGCATGCTGGGTTCATTGCTTGGATGGCGTTTCAGCTATGGATTGCTTTCGCTGCTCGCGCTGCTTGTCATCGTTTGGGTTTTGCTGGTCGTGCCGCCCATGCCGGGAGAGGGGCGCAAGGAAGGCACTTCGATTCATGACGTCATTCGCACCCCGGGGTTGAGAGTGATCTTGCTGTCGGCTTTTTGCGCGATCCTGGCTCATTACACGCTGTACACCTACATGGCGCCGCTTGCGGAAAAAAACAGGCTGTCAGGCGGGACCGCTCAGGGCCTGTTTCTGTTCGGTACGGGTGCCATCCTGGGCGTACTGATCGCCGGACGTTTCGTCGATACAAGGCTGCGGCTCATAGCGACCACCGCGTTGACGTGCACGGCTGTGACGATGGTTGTGCTGATAGCAGCTCCGTATCAAATGATCGCTTCGGCTGCGATATTTGTGTGGGGGGCTTCGTTCGGCGGCATGCCTACTGTTTTTCAATCAGCGACGGGGCGGGTGGCAGAAGATAATGCGGAGGTGGCAACGGCGATATTGACGACCATCTACAACTTGGGGATTTTTGGCGGAGGTGCCGTAGGTGGTTTGCTCCTAAGCTACTTCGGGATAGTAAGTCTCTCGGGGTTTGCGCTGCTCATCGTTAGCGCTTCCCTTGTGGTGGTCATGGGAGGGAGGTGTCACGCCTTTCCACGGCAGTAAATTATTGCGGGATATATCTCCCTGGAAGAGCGCGCGGCGTAGATGCAATCCTCACGACCGCGTTTCATGGCTGCCAAAAGCTCAGTCGGCATTCACCGGATCGCGCCCCGACGATGTTCAAGTGCTGCCATTCTGTTTATCGCGATAGCTCTTAACTCGTTGTTTTCATAGGTGCCTTCTTGATTCGGCGATATCTGTCTTTGCAGGACGTGCCGCTCATGGCTTAGCCACCGTTGTTCAACGGGACTCGTGGTGGCGCAGTTCAAGCACGAGCACTGTTGAGAAAAGCTCATTAGCGTATCAATCAGGTGCCGTATAGCCATGGCGCCATTGCCGGGGCTAGTTTTGTCTCGCTGGTGCAGCAGAAATGCTTTCGTTGGATGCGGGACTTGATTGCGCGCAACACAGGCATTGCACGCAGTTGTCATTTAATTTTATTACCCAAGCAAAGCAGGGCCGGATATGAATATCGCCGCAGTTAATACCTTGGAGATTCGGGTGATCGAAGAGGTTGACCAACACTTTGAACAGCGTTTGAAGGCGTACGCGGAGACCTTTGAAAAAGTACACGGATGCCTGGGGTATAGCGTGATTCGCAGCTCCCGCGATCCTGGTTTGTGGGTCTTCAGTGGCTACTGGAGCGCGGCATCGATGATGACTGAGCACTTTGAAAGTGAGTCGATGACGGCGTTGGTCAATCATTTGGTAACGTCATGTTCCAACCTGACGTTTGCCAGTTTCACGCCCCAAATCGGAAGGGGGCCGCACGATGAAGCTTGATGAAGCGCTATTTACGGCGATCGATCTCAATGCCTTGTTCATTCTCTTGGTGGTCTATCGCGAGCGAGGCGTGACGCGGGCAGCCGAACGACTGAACGTAAAGCAGCCAGCGGTGAGTAATACGCTGGCGAAGCTGCGCGTTCACTTTAAAGACCCCTTGTTCATTCGACGTTCGAGGGAGCTGGTGCCCACGGCCAAGGCCAACGAAATCGTACGGGGGTTGGCGCCGGCATTGATGAGGATCCAGGACGTTATACGCCCCTTGTGAGGATGATCGGCCGTGCCGTCCCTTCCTGTTCAGATAACCCATTCCAAGCAGGATTTTATCGATGAGAATAACGTTTGCCATGTCAATGCTTAGCGTAACCTTGATGGTTTCAAGTTCGTTGCACGCTGCAGAGGAGCCTGACAGCGCGATGCAAATTGTCAGGAACGGGGAGCAACCTTCTGTCCTGGGGTCGTCCAGGAATTTCGTCGGCACCGTCAGGGTTGATCCTTTATTTGCAGCGCGCCCGCCATCAAGGGTTACGGCAGGTGCTGTGACCTTTCAACCAGGGGCCCGATCAGCTTGGCACACTCATCCGGCGGGCCAAAATCTTATCGTCACGGCCGGTGTTGGATGGATTCAGCAAGAAGGGGGGGAGAAAATCGTCATCAAGCCTGGTGATGTGATTTGGACCCCGCCGGGTGTAAAACATTGGCACGGGGCCACGGATACCACTGGCTTGACGCACTTGGCAATTCAAGAGGTACAGGGCGGGAAAAATGTCGAGTGGCTGGAGCCGGTTACTGATGAGCAGTACGGGCATTCGCGATGAAGCCGCCAAGGCATCTGCGGATCAACGCGATATAGTCTGAAACCGGTATGGAAGAATCGACGATTAGGTCTGCATTATTCTGTTACATTGATGCTTGGCGCAGTGGGGCGATGGAGTTTTTTCGTCAATGATTAAAGGTGGGATTTAATGAATCTCCCGTACTCCGTGGGAACTCCCTAAACTGCAGCTAATAAAATCGTCAGCGCACCAGTCCAGGATTGCAGGCAGTCCGGTGTCTATTAATCAATTTTATGCATGACTCCATTCAATTGGATGTGGTGTTTTCCAGACAGCGCCTCGAATACATTGACGTCGACGAATTGATCCTTTGTGGGCTTAGACCTAATGCCATGAAGGGTAGTGCCCGGCGTCAAAGCCCAATGCTCCGTTCAGCGCAGTTGACCAGCTAGATTTGATTCCACTGGCGTTCATCGAGCCTGGGCCAGGCCGCAGTCGTTGTGGATGTCCACACATCGGTTCTTAATTAGGAACAACACCATGAAGAAATTATTTTTTACGCTGGCCCTGCTGGCTAGTTCGTTTACCGCGGTGGCAGCCGATATGTCCAACGGCGCGAACAACTTTTTCAAGAGTGATAAGGTGACTGAGCAGAAGGTATCCTTCAATAATCAGTACCGAATGAAAGTCGTCGGGAACCTGTATGTCCCGAAAAATTTGAATAAGGCCAACAAAAGCCCTGCGATTGTCATTGGCCACCCGATGGGGGCGGTCAAAGAGCAAAGCTCAAATCTTTACGCTCAGAAACTCGCTGAACAAGGCTTTGTGACCCTTGCGATCGATCAATCGTTTTGGGGCGAAAGCGAGGGGCAACCGCGTAACGCCGTGGCGCCGGATATTTACTCCGAAGCGTTCAGCGCAGCGGTCGATTACCTTGGAACCCAGTCGTATATCGATCGCAACCGCATCGGCGTTCTCGGCATCTGTGGTAGCGGCAGTTTTGTCATCAGTGCGGCAAAAATCGACCCTCGGATGAAGGCGATTGCCACCGTCAGTATGTATGACATGGGCGCAGCCAACCGCGACGCGCTCAAGCACTCGCAAACACTTGAACAGCGCAAGCAGATCATCGCAGAGGCGGCTGAGCAGCGTTATGTAGAATTCACGGGTGGGGAAACCAAGTACACCGGCGGTACCGTGCATAAACTGGACGCGAACACCCATCCCATCCAGCGCGAATTCTTCGATTTCTATCGCACGCCTCGTGGTGAGTTCACCCCGGCCGGGTCTTCGCCTGAAGTGACGACGCATCCAACGCTGACCAGCAACGTGAAGTTCATGAACTTCTATCCGTTCAACGATATTGCGTCGATTTCGCCTCGTCCTATGCTGTTCATCGCAGGCTCTGAAGCACACTCGCTGGAGTTCAGCCAAGAAGCCTTCAAGCTGGCGGGTGAGCCTAAGGAGTTGTTCATCGTGCCAGGCGCGGGCCACGTGGACTTGTATGATCGGGTGAACCTGATTCCGTTCGACAAGCTGACTTCTTTCTTCCGAACCAACCTGAAGTAACCCATCTTTGAAGCCGCAACTGCCCGGTTTGCATAGGATGTTGTGGCTTCAAGTCTGAACGTAGGTCGTAGTGCGCATCGCTCGACTTGCCCTTGGTGGAACGTTCATCCCTTGAGTCTTCATGGCTCTTTCGGGCCCTGTACGCTGTGCAGGGCCTTTTTTTTCTGTCATGACTCGTGGCGCAACGCGGCGATTAATAAAGCCATAGCCCCGGAGGGTTGCCGACGGCTTGGGTAATAGAGATGAAGTCCTGTCCACAGCGGGCACCAGTCTTTCAGTACCGGAATCAGGTGGCCAGCCTTGACATAGGGCTCAGCGATGTCTTCAGGTACATAAGCGATACCCAAGCCTGCAATGGCTGCATCAAGGCAATCATAAATACTGTTGTAAATCAGCTGACCATCAACCCGCATGTTCAACTGCCGGCCATCTTCCCCGAACTCCCAAGGCCACAATCCACCATGGGTAGGAAGACGCAGGTTTATGCAATTGTGCTGCATCAAGTCTTCGGGCGTCTCTGGTTCAGGGCTGCTGGCGAAGTAGCGCCTGGTCGCTACTGCGGTGAATCGCATGTCAGGACCGATGCGTACGGCGATCATGTCCTGGGCTATCGCCTCACCCAATCGGACGCCCGCATCGAAACGATCTGCTGCGATGTCGATAAGCCCATTGTCCGCGAACAGCTCGACTTTTATTCCAGGGTACTTCGGCAGGAATTTCTTCAACTTTGGGGAGATGATCGATCGGATGGCGTGATCCGATGCGGTGATGCGTACGGTCCCGGTTGGGCTTTCGCCCAGCTCTGACAACGCCAGTAATTCAGCGTCGATCTCTTCGAAGCGGGGACCGACAGTTGCCAGTAACCGTTCACCGGCTTCCGTTGGCGAGACTGAGCGGGAGTTGCGCGCAAGCAAGCGCGTGCCCAGATTTCGCTCCAGTGAGCTGACGGCATGGCTGACCGCGGATTGAGACAGGCCTAGATGTGCTGCTGCTCGAGTAAAACTCTTTTCCCGGGCGACGGCAATAAAGGCCATCAACCCACCAAAGGATTGCTTAAGGATGTCATCTTGCATGGCTTGAATGATCTTCGTGAGTGCGCATGAACAATAACATTCCGGTGCGTGGTGCGTAGAGTTTACGGAGGAGTTTGCTAGCGATGGTGAGCGACAGGGAAGTGTTGCCGAGTAGGAGAAGCCAGCCCTCGGGCATGCGGACATTTGCGGTGTGGCTTAAGCCTATGACGTTATCTGGCGGTGCTCAGACAAGCGAATGATCAGCCGTGCCACAAAAGCCCCTGTCAGGATGACCGCAAACAATCGCAGGGTCTGCATTGCCAGCACCAGTCCCACGTCGGAATGCGTGTCCACCGCGATGATCGCCATCGTGTCGAGCCCGCCCGGGCTGGTGGCCAGGTAAATCGAGAGGAAATCCCTGTCCGATATTGTTGCCAATAGCCAGGCAGATAATGCGCACAGCGCGATCAAAAGCGTGGCACCCATTATCATCGCCGGCAGGCGCCGCCAGACGTACCCAATCGTTGGGCGGTCAAAGCGCAAGCCGACGTAGCAACCCAGTGCGCCATAAGCAGTAGCGAGGAGCCAGTCGGGCAGCGCGATGTGCAACAGGCCGCTGATTTGCAAGGCGCCACCCAGCAGCAACGGCATCAGCAGCGCCCCGGCGGGCACTCGATTGCCCAGTGCAACACCAGCAAGCAGCGTGGCGATGGTCAGGCCTAGATTAAGTAGTCCGAAGCTCTGCGGCTCGACGTTTGTCACGTGCGTTTCGCCGCCTGTCGGTGCCCCGACCCAGTGGCTCACCAGTGCGCCGATCATCACCACGCACACGACTCGTACGTATTGCATGGTGGCGACTACTCGCGAATCGGCACCGTACTCATCCGCCATCGAGACCATCGCCGAGGCAGCGCCTGGAGCCGTTCCCCATGCGGCGGTGCTGGCCGGAATGCCTGCCCATACCAAGGCTAGTCCGACCAGAGCACTGAGGCAAACCGTTGCGGCGGTTGCCAGCAGCATCATCGGCCAGGACTGGGCTATCGAGAGAAGCACTGCCAGCGTCATGGAATGGGCCGCCAGAATGCCAACACAACCTTGGCCCAGCTTGAAGGCGTAGGGATGGAGCTGTATACCCGCACCGAACGTTCCAAACACGATGGCGACCATCATCGGCCCCAGGAACTGGCCGGCTGGCACCCCTAGAAACTTCAGCAACTGACCGGCTGCTCCAGCCACTAGCGCAAGCGCCAACCATTTGAATGGCGCGGGGTAGGCATGTAGAGAAAATCTGGCAGAAGAAGACAAGAGTCGTGCTCCAATCGCTGGTCGCCTTGAGGGCGTGGCATCGCTATCGATGTGCTGATAATTATTGATAGCGTGTTTGATAAAGTCTATTTTCTAATATCGATTGATTGATAACTTTGGTTGATGAATATGGACCTGCGTGACCTTGCCTATTTTGAAGTCATCGCCGAGCTGGGCCATCTGGGCAGGGCCGCACAAAAGCTCAACCGCAGTCAGCCGGCGCTGACTAAAAGCATCCAACGACTTGAGGAGTCTCTAGGTGCCCGGCTGTTCGAACGCGACGGGCGTCGGATCAAGCTGACGGCAGTGGGGGAGTTGCTGAAGGTGCGTGGCAAACAGCTACAGCAGAGCGTTGCCGAAACCCAGCGAGAGATACGTGATGTTGCCAACGGGGTGATGGGCAATATTCGCCTGGGCTGCGCTGCTTCCATGGCTGATCACCTACTCCCGCACCTGACCGCGACTCTGCTTTCACGTGCGCCGCAGATCACCTTGAACCTGGTGATTGGGCAGGACGATTTACTGCGCGAATCACTTTTTTCCGGGCGGCTGGACATGGTGATCTGCCCGCAGTACGAAGCAGATCCTTTGTTGGAATTTCATGCGTTGTTTGACGATGAGGCGGTAGTGGTCGCCAGCCGCAACCACCCGCTGTTTAGCGCAGGTTATGAGTTGCGCGATTTGTGCCAGTACCGTTGGGTGCTGCCGGCCACCGCCGTGCCGGCCCGACGCTGGATAGACAATGCGTTTCAGTCCAGAGACCTGCCTTTGCCTCAAGTGCAGATCGAAACGACTTCGATCTCCTTGCTGCCGCGCCTGATTGGTGAAACCAACCTGCTCAGTTTTCTGGCCCGGGAGACTCTCGAAGACGTAAAGGGTGTGACGCACCTTCGGGAGATCAAGCTCAAGGAAACAACAATGAAACGCACGATTGTCGTTTTCGTGCGAACCGGCGCCTATTTGTCGCCGGCGGCGCAAGTACTGCTGAACGTGCTTAAAGACGATGCACCGCTGTTATTGAGGTAGCGGATGCATAGCGACGGCTTGGGCACAAGAGGCTATCAGGCGGGCGTGGACTGGGTAAGCCGCCCGCCATTCCCAACGACTAGCGCTGCCAGGATGAGCAATACGCTGCCGCCAATCAGCGGGGCTGTTACCGATACATGATCCAGCAAGCTGCCACCGAAAGCGCCTCCGACCATGATCGCCATCTGGATAGCTGCAACCATCAGTCCACCGCCAGTTTCGGGCTCATCGCTTACCTCTTTGGCGAGCCAGGTCGACCAGCATACTGGGATGGCCGAGTACAACATCCCCCAGGCAAACATCATGATGGCGGCGGCTGCGAAACTGTAGCCCAACTCGGCCAGAGCCACCGTCATGACAGCCAACGCCACCGGAAGCCAGCGCAACAATTGGAAGAGGAATTGTTTTTCCAGCAGTCGGCTGACGATGTACGTACCACCGAAACCGGCTATGCCCAGGCTCAACAATAAAACCGACAGTTGAGTGGAGTCGACGCCAGTAACCTGTTCGAGAAATGGCCGCAAATAAGTGAAAGCGGTGAATGTACCACCAAACGTCAGCATGGCGGCCAGCAGACCGAACATGACGTTCCGACGTTTCAGCACCCCGAACAGCCTGGAAAGGGGAATGGTTTTTTCTGGCTGCATTGCGGGCAAGCTTTTGTATTGCCAGATCACGTTAATGATGACAATCGGTACAAGCGCCGCGAACACAAAGCGCCACCCCAGATGACCTCCCACATAGGCCCCAATGGGTGCGGCAAACGCAGCGGCCACTGAGTGGCCCATATAGATCATGCCCAAGGCTTTGGGCACAGCCTCCTCCGGGACTATCCGAAGCACAGTGGCGGTGGACAATGCCCAGAAACCACCGATTGCGACGCCTAGAAAAGCTCTGGCGATCATCAACCAAGTGAAGCCCGGCGCCAAAGCGATGACCACCAGCGAAATGAGCATCAGCAGGGTCATCGAGACCAGGACATGACGTCGATCGAAGCGTCCGGCGATAGAGGCAATGCAAAGACTTGCCACCACCGCAAAGAAGCCGGAAATGGAAATGGCCTGGCCAGCCATGCCTTGTGAGGTGTGAAGGTCGTTGGCGATGGGCGTCAGGAGACTCACTGGCATGAATTCTGCGGCGATCAGCAGAGCGACGCAGAGTGTCAAAGACCCCACGGCGCTCCAGATCCGGCTGTCAATCTGGGCCGTATTCAAAGTTGAGGTAGTCATCGGTGTTCCTGTGAAATAGCCAATACATGACGCCCTCGACAACTAGGGCGCTGGGCGAATGGACGAATAATGAAAGGAAAAATAACCAGGGATCGACCCCAGCGGGCGATGGGACACTGTCTCATCGCGACTTGCTTGAGGCGAAATGATAGGGGGCTAAGGATGATCTGTAATGATCTGAAATCCGAAAGCGCCTATGAATGATGGCGAATAATTCAGATGCGAAAAAGGAAGGGCTCAGAGCACCGTTGACTATTCGGGGTGCCGTAACTCATCGATTAGAACCTGCATCGCCCGAGACTTCTCGCGCTCGCTGGAGTAATAAAGGTGCAGCCCCGGGAATGTTCTCCACCAGGCTTCCATGACAGGGACCAGGGTGCCATCAACCAGATGGGGCTGGGCGATGTCCTCGGGAACATAGGCCAGTCCGAAACCCGATACAGCGGCATCCAAAATCTGATTGATGCCATTGAATACGAGCCTGCCTTTGACTCTCGTATTGATTTCCTGGCCGTCCTTTTCCAGCTCCCACGCGTACAGGCCGCCACGTGTTGGCAGGCGCATATTTATACATTCATGTTCCATGAGGTCTTGAGGTCTGGTCGGCATGGCACGAGACTCCATGTAGGACGGCGCGCCCACTATCACAAAACGCATGTCGGGAGCTATACGAACTGCTTCGATCCCGTTTGCCAACCCGTCCCCGAGCCGGATGCCAAAGTCGAAATGGTCGGCCACGATGTCCGTCAAGCCATAGTCGATAACGACTTCTACACTTATTTGTGGGTATTTCGGCAGGGCTTGCGCCAATTTCGGCCAAAGCACAGTTTCGATGACATGATCGGTTGCCGTGATGCGAATGTTGCCGGCGGGGGTGTCGCCAAATTCAGCCACGGCGATCAGTTCGGTCTCGATTTCCCTCAATCGCGGTTCAACGGTATTGAGCAGACGTTCACCGGCCTCGGTGACGGATACGCTACGGGTCGTCCGAGTGAGAAGACGTACGCCGACCCGAGCCTCCAATCTCTGGATGCTATGACTGAGCATCGATTGAGAGATTCCCAGCTGGGAGGCCGCCCGCGTGAAACTTTGCTCTCGTGCAACTGCAATGAGCGCGAGCAGGTCGCTGTAGTGTTCCTTTGCCATTCATCATTCTCTACGTGGGGGCGAATACTGTATCAGCTCAAGCGCCCGCTCCAAGGATCTATGTTCATGAGCCGGCCATGACAATCGTGGAGGGGATTAATCAATTTTGATCATACCTCTATTCGCCGTCGAGCCTTTCACCCGAACGCCATCCGTGTTTTTAATCCAAAAAATAACAAGAGGCCTTTCATGAAAATCGGAATTCTTGGCTCCGGCCGAATGGGCAGTCATCTGGGCACCATGTTTGCCAGGGTTGGCCATGAGGTTTCCTTCAGTTACTCGCGTAATCAGCAGAAACTTGCCGATCTGGCTGCATCGGCAGGCAAGAATGCACAGGCCAGCACGCCGGCAGAGGCGGCATTCAACGCTGACTTGGTCCTCTTGGCCGTGCATTGGCTTCAAGTGCCTGACGTCCTCAGCCAGGTGGATGACTTGAGCGGCAAAATCGTCGTGACCTGCTGCAATCCTTTAAACGCAGAAGACACCGAGCTTGTCATCGGCCATACGATTTCCGGTGCGGAAACGCTGGCACAGATGATTCCTGAGGCGCATGTCGTTGCGGCCTTCCAGTCGACACCCAGCGAAGTTTTGTTCGATGTATTCGCGGCCAGGGGAGAGGTGCTACGTCCCAGTTTGATCTTCTGTGGCGAGGACGAAGCCAGTAAAGCCACAGTTTCGGATCTTATCAGTCAGGTGGGCTTTGATCCGGTGGACGCTGGGGCTCTGAAGGTCGCCCGTTATATAGAGCCTTTCGCGATGCTCTCCGCAGTGTTGGCTTACGAAACGGACCAGGGGCCCGAATGGGCTTATCGCTTCGAGCGTTTTGACCGGTTGTTCAAAGGCACTTCCCGCGTCGGGAAATAGCGGGAGGAGCGGGTACATGCAGATTTATGATTACATCGTTGTCGGTGCCGGTTCTTCGGGCTGCCCGGTTGCGCGCGGTTTGTCTGACGATCCCCGGAACAACGTCCTGCTTATTGAGGCGGGACCTGCTTCAGATCGTTTCTGGGTCAATACGCCCGCGGGAATGGGCAAGCTCTATTTCAATAAGTCATTGAACTGGAATTTCCGCACCTCGCCAATGGAGAAGCTTCAAGGGCGTCGGATGTACTGGCCTAGGGGCAAATTGCTCGGTGGATCCAGCTCCATCAACGGCATGGTATTCATCCGAGGTCACCAAAAGGATTTTGACGGCTGGCGTGCCTTGGGCAACCCAGGCTGGGGGTATGAAGATGTCTTGCCGTATTTCAAAAAGATGGAGCACTTTGAGCGGGGCGGCGATGAATATCGCGGAGCGAATGGTCCACTATGGATCAGTGATCCGGTCGTTAAAGAAAAGAGTAGCTACGATTTTATAGAAGCCGCTAACCGTATCGGTATCCCGGTGACCGAGGACATGAATGGCGCCTTGCACGATGGCGTAGGTTTCATGCAACACAACATCCAAGACGGGCAACGGATGTCGACTTACCGGGCATTTATCGAGCCTGTCATTGAACGGCCGAACCTGACGGTTCGAACCGGATGCGAGCTGCAGCGCGTTTTATTCGAGGGGCGTACCGCTGTCGGTATAGAGGTTTTGAAGAGTGGCCGTTTGGAGCGTATCTATGCGGCGCGCGAAGTGATTCTGTCAGCAGGCTCGCTGAAGACCCCACAGATGCTGATGTTGTCTGGCATCGGCCCAAGGGCTGAACTGGAAAAACACGCAATTCCCGAAGTTCTGAATTCCCCAGGAGTAGGGCAAAACCTGCAGGATCATTTTTATATTCACACAGCCTTCCGTTGCACCCCAGACAGTTCGTACAACGCCAACCTTGTAGGCCTGCGCAAGTACTGGGAAGGCTTCCGTTACCTGATGACCCGCAAAGGGTATCTTGCCCTTGGCTCTTCCCAGGTCGCGGCGTTTGTTAAAAGTAGCCCGGACGAGGACTACGCTGATCTCCAAATCAGCTTTCGGCCCATGACCTTTCAATACTTTCCCGATGGCACGGTTGACGTTGAAAGGCATCCCGGGCTCGGTGTGTCGGTCTATCAGTTGCGTCCCAGCACCACGGGAACAGTGACGCTGCGCTCAACCAACCCGTCTGACCCGGCCGATTACACGCCAAATTTCCTGAGCAGCGATTACGACGTCAATGCGGTGATCAGTGGTGTGCGCTGGATACGCAAAATCATGAACAGCGAACCCATCAAGTCTCGCGTGGTTTCGGAAGAATTGCCGGGGCTCCACATTCGTACCGATGAAGATATCTACAACTATCTGGTCGAAACCGGCAACTCGGCCCACCACCAGGGCGGCACCTGCAAGATGGGTAACGACGCCATGGCGGTGGTGGACGAACGACTGCGTGTCCGTGGTATCGAGCGTCTGCGGGTGGTGGATGCCTCGATCATGCCATTCATCACGTCGGGCAACACCAATGCGCCGTCCATCATGATTGGTGTGAAAGCCGCCGACCTGATTCGTGAAGATGCAATGGCTCGCCGGGCAAGCAGTTCGCCGGTCGAAACTGTTGGTTGAATCGGCGGGTACCGTGTTGCCACCTGTCACGAAAATGCTCACCGAATAACAACAACTGGAGGCACCAGCAAGATGCACGATTACGCGAAGTTTTATATCGACGGTGAATGGGTAGAGGCCGCGGCCTCCCAGCGCCAGGAATTGATTGATCCGACTACCGAAGAAGCGTTTGCCACGGTCGCCATGGCGACCGTTGAAGAGGTGGACACTGCCGTGGCCGCAGCTCGGCGTGCATTCAAAAGCTATTCGCAGTCTTCCCTCGATGAGCGTTACGACCTGATCAACCGTATCATCGAAGCCTACGAATTGCGCGCCGATGATTTTGTACAGGCCATTGCGCAAGAGGTGGGTATTCCCTGCAGTGCCCGTGCTCAGGTTATGGGGCCAATCGAACATATGAAGGTCGCTCGCGACCTGTTGAAGACGTACGAGTTCGAGGCGCGAATTGGCAATACGATCGTTCGCCGTGAACCCCTGGGTGTCTGCGCACTGATCTCGCCTTGGAATTGGCCGATCCAGACAACCGTCATCAAGCTGATCTATGCGCTGGCCGCCGGTTGTACAGTCGTATCCAAGTCCAGTATCAACTCGCCGGTCAGCGCTATTCTGCTGACAGAGGTGCTGGATGCCGCAGGCGTACCCAAGGGCGTTTTCAACATGCTCAACGGCTCGGGGCGAGTGATTGGCGAGGCGATGTCGAAGCATCCCGATGTCGACATGGTTTCCTTCACGGGCTCGACCGGTGCCGGTGCGCAGGTAGGCGAGGCAGCGGCACGCACCATCAAACGCGTGTGCCTGGAGTTGGGCGGGAAGTCGGCGAATATCGTGCTGCGAGACGCCGATCTGGAAAAGGCCGCGCGCTGGAATATTCAGCGCGGCTTCTTCAATACCGGACAATCCTGCCACGCGCCGAGTCGCATGTTGGTGCATGAAAGTCAGGTGGAGCAGATCATTCCGTTTCTGGTTGACGAAGCAAACCGATTCCGTCTCGGAGACCCGCGAGATCCCGCCACGACCATGGGGCCGATTGTCAGCCGGGCACAATTTAACAGCATACAGCGTCACATACAGTCGGGCCTCGATGAGGGTGCACGGCTGATTGTCGGCGGACTGGGGCGCCCCGAAGGCTTCGAACGTGGCTTTTTCACCCGTCCGACCGTGTTCGTCGATGTGACCCCCGAGATGACTATTTGCCGGGAAGAGATTTTCGGGCCGGTCTTGGTGGTGGTGCCTTATTCCACCGAGGCGCAGGCATTGGAAATCGCCAATGACTCGCCTTATGGGTTGGGTGGCTATGTATTCGGTGGGGACCGGCGCAAGGCGTATGAGTTCGCCAGCGGCCTGCGTGCCGGGCGTGTTTGTTTTAACGGCGCGCCGACTAACTCGCTGACGCCTATGGGTGGCTACAAGGAATCCGGCATTGGCCGCTCAATGGGCGTTTTCGGGTTGCAAGAGTATCTGGAAATCAAATCGGTCTATGGCTTTGACGAGGAAGCCGCAGCACTGCCGTCGTTGAAGGCCTGATGCGACTATCCAAGACCAAGCGGTGCCGCGCCGATTATTGGCGCGGCACGCCTGCTGTTTGAAGAGAATATTTATTCATCTGATTAATAGCACCTTGCGAGGTGACTCACGTGGTTCGCTTGCTGTGCCACGGACGAGCCCAGTAGGGTAAGGCTTGTCTAAAAAGACGACGTTGCAGTTGTTGTTATTGCGAATGGTCAGTTGCCAAAGATTATCCGCAGGTCGTGCTCGGCCAGGTTTTTCACACTGTTTTCAATCGAGGCATTCTTACAATGGAACTCAACGTAAATGGCACTGTGTATGAGGTTGAGGCGGATGCGGATACACCATTGTTATGGGTGATTCGCGACGATATCGGCCTGACCGGAACCAAGTACGGGTGCGGTTTGGCGCAATGCGGCGCCTGTTCGGTCATGGTGGACGGCGTGCTGCTTCGCTCATGCGTTACACCGGTTGAAGGGGTAAAGGGCAAACAGATTCGCACAATCGAAGCCATTGAAGACGACGAGCTGGGCAAGCGCGTGGTGGCGGCCTGGGTCAAGCATCAAGTCGCCCAGTGTGGCTATTGCCAGTCTGGCCAGGTAATGGCCGCCACTGCGCTGTTGCAGCGCATTCCCAAACCTTCCCAAGCCGATATTGCTGCCGCCATGACGAATCTCTGCCGTTGCGGCACTTATAACGCGATCAAGACTGCTGTCGATGAGCTTGCTGGTGCTTGAACACGCGCAATTCGACTGAGCTGCGATGTGCCTGGTGACAATGCCGACGGCTAATCCTGACCACCTTTAATGGAGCAGGGATTGGTCTGCTGCCAGGCCGAGCATTGAATGCAAACACAGGGGAACACTATGTCAAAACTGGATGATTCTATCGCCGAGCGCGGCGTACTCTCCGACGCGCAACCTGTGAACGTCTCTCGCCGCCGTTTTTTGCAGGCATCGGCTGGCGTCACGGCGGGTGCGCTTGTTATCAGCTTCGGAATTCCCCTTGGCCCGTTGCGTGCTGCCGAGCGTGCCCAGGCATTGCCGCCTGGCGCCCGTGTACCGGCGTTTCTGGAGATTCGTCCGGATAATACCGTTCGCCTGCAGAGCCCCTTTATTGAGGGTGGGCAGGGCATTTTCACGGGCATGGCACAGGTCGTGGGTGAGGAGCTCGATATAGATCCAGCCAGCTTTCTGGTGGAGAACGCGGCGCCCGGGAATGACTTCAAAGTCATGGAAGGTGGCATGCGCTTCACGGGTGGTAGCCGGTCGATGCGCGCGAGTTACATGACCATGCGCCGACTGGGCGCATCGGCGCGCCTGATGCTATTGCAGGCCGCGTCATCCCACTGGAAGGTGCCTCTGGCGCAGCTGACTACTGAGCCAGGGCGGGTCATTCATGCCGCTTCCAATCGATCGATCACCTACGGTGAACTCGCGCCGTTAACGCTCGATTTGCCCATTCCCGATCCGCAAACCGTTACTCTGCGCGACCCTGCCACATTCCGCTGGATCGGTAAGCCGGTCCAGCGAATAGACGTCTACGACAAATCCACTGGTAAGGCGCAATACACCATCGATACTCGTGTCGAAGGCATGCTCCACGCCGCGGTACAGCATGCGCCGCGCTTGGGTCTGCAAGTGGGGCTGGTGCGCAACGAGGATCAGATCAGAAACCTCAAAGGCGTGCATTCGGTGCACCGTCTTGAGGGGGCAGTGGCGGTGGTTGCGCAACGCTGGTGGGTGGCCAAGCGTGCCGTCGAGGCTCTGCAAGTGGAGTGGACGGAGCCGGGTGGCGATTCAACCGTGCGCTACATGCCGGCTAATTTCGACACCCAGGCCTATGCGGAGCAATTGAGTAAAACCACCGACGCCGGGGATGAGGCCGAACGTGAGGGTGACCTGCAGCAAGGGTTGGCCGGCGCCAAGAAAGTCGTCAGTGCGACTTACCATACCCAATACCTCAACCACGCCCAGTTGGAGCCGCCCTCGGCCCTGGCGCGCTTCGACGCTGAAGGCAATCTCGATCTGTGGCTGCCGAACCAGGCCCCGGATTTGTTTTTGGCCGACGTCGCCAAGCGTACCGGTCTGGACCCTTCCAAAATCACTCTCCACTCTCCGCTGCTGGGTGGTTTTTTCGGCCGGCATTTTTTATACCCGAATGCATCACCTTACCCTCAGGCTATCCAGCTGGCTCAATCCACAGGTCGACCGATCAAGGTGATCTGGAGTCGCGAGGAAGAATTTTTGCGTGACGTGCTTCGTCCTTCCGCCGTAGTGCGCTTTCGCGCTGGCCTGGATGAACAGGGCATGCCGGTGGCCTTTGAAGCAATTAGTGCCACGGAAGGGCCAACCGAGGGTATCGCTAACAAACAAGGAGACAAAATCGACCCGACCGCCGTCGAAGGCCTGGCCGGTAAAAAATACGCCATTGCCCATCGTCGGATCGCTCAACTGTACTCGCAGACCCCGGTGATGCTGGGCTACTGGCGTTCAGTCGGGAACTCCATCAATGACTTCATGTATGAAGCTTTTCTGGATGAAGTGGCGGATGCCGGCGGTCAGGATCCCTATGAGCTACGGGCCAAGCTGCTACAGGGCAACGAGCGGCTAAGCCACTTGCTCAAAGTAGTGGCCGACCTGTCCGGGGGGTGGAAACGAGGGCCGTTCACGGCGCAAGACGGCACCAAGCGAGCAAGAGGCGTTGCAATGGCATCGCCATTTGGTACCGAAACGGCGGTGATCGCAGAGGTTTCCATCAGCAACGGAGCCGTGAAGGTTCACGACATCTGGCAGGCAATCGATCCGGGTAGCATCGTCAATCCCGCCATCATCGAGGCTCAGGTCAACTCAGCCGTGGCCCTTGGCTTGTCTCAAACCCTGGTCGAACAAGCCATCTACAAAGGTGGTACGCCGGTGGCGCGCAATTACGACCTCTACCGCATCCTCACACCGGAAATGATGGCCAGGGTCCATGTCCGTGTGGTGGAGAGTGGTGCGCCAATGGGCGGAATCGGTGAGCCGCCTCTGCCTGCGGTGGCACCGGCGGTTGCTAACGCCGTCTCGCGACTGACCGGTCAACGAATTCGCAGCATGCCTCTATCGCAGTACCGCTTCGACACCTGATGAGGAATGGTTCGTGAATAAAACTATAAAGTATCTGCTGCCAGCAGGCATCGTCGTGGCAGCTGGCTTGGGCTGGTTTGTCAATCGCACGCCATTTTCGCCTTTTGCTAATGAGGCATCTGCACCCTCGGCAGATGCACAACTCGTCCAGCGTGGTGAATATGTCGCCAGGCTTAGCGATTGCGTGGCCTGCCACAGCACGCCCAAAGGTGCGCCGTTTGCCGGCGGCCTGGAGATGGCGACCCCGATGGGATCAATCTATGCCACCAACATTACCCCGGACAAACAAACGGGCATCGGTAATTACAGCCTAGCCGACTTTGATCGCGCAGTACGCAGCGGAGTCGCGGCTGACGGGCACAGGCTGTATCCGGCTATGCCGTACCCATCCTATGCCAAGCTCAGCGACGATGATGTGCGGGCGCTTTATGCGTTCTTCATGGCCGGCGTTAAGCCGGCGCAGCAGCAGAACCAGCAAAGCCATATCCCCTGGCCGCTCAACATGCGCTGGCCGCTGGCTTTGTGGAATACCGCGTTTGTCGATGACGGTGCCTATCAGGCCAAGCCCTCAGAGGATGCGCTGTGGAACCGCGGCGCCTACATCGTCCAGGGCGCGGGGCATTGTGGCAGTTGCCATACCCCACGCAGCTTGACGATGAACGAGAAGTCGCTGGATGAAAGCAGCGCTACTTTCCTCAGCGGTTCGCTGCTCGATGGGTGGTACGCGCCGAGCCTGCGCCAGGATCCGAACACTGGATTGGGGCGCTGGAGCGAGCAGGAGATCGTCGACTATCTGAAAACCGGACGTAACGCTCACAGCGTGGTCGTGGGCACCATGGCGGAAGTCTTCAACAACTCGACGCAATACATGTCCGACCCGGACTTAAAAGCCATTGCGCATTACCTGGTGTCGTTGCCGGGCGACCCAAAGCGTGACGGGCCGCCATGGAAGCCAGCGGCCAAACTGGCAGAACAACCTCTGTCGACACCTGGGGCAGCCAACTATATGGCCAAGTGCAGCAGTTGCCACGGCAGTGACGGCAGCGGGCAGGCGCCATGGATACCTCCTTTGGCAGGCGCATCTTCATCAATGGTGAAGGAAGGTGCTACGAGCATCAATGCCACCTTGAACGGTTCCGAACGTGTCGTTGCTAATGGCATTCCGGATTCATATCGCATGCCCCCGTACCGCAACCAACTCTCTGATCAGGAAGTCGCCGATGTACTGACTTTCGTCCGCACGTCTTGGGGTAATCAGGGAGGGGCAGTGAAGGCTGACGAGGTGAAGGAGCTGCGTGAGCGAACCAATCCGGCCAGCAGCAACCCGATCATCCTGCAGATGCGTTGAGAGAGTATGGTGAGGGCTTGGCCAAGGCCCTCGCCATACACAAGGAGTCCCCGTCGGGGAGAAGTGGTTCGTGAAGAGGTGGTCCTTGTTTTCGATCATTACGCTTCGGCGTGCATGATCCAAGCAGAGCTCTGGTGTTAACGCCGTTGTGGGGCTAGTAATCAGAGGGACAGGCGCCACTTTCGACGTCCGGGTGCGTTCAGGGAACGTTGTGACCTGCCGCTCGGATAAGCCCGTACCATTCGGGGCGGGTGAGCGGAATATTCGAGCCCGCGGCTGCCTCGACTAGGCGCTCGGGTCTCGTGGTACCCAGTACGACTTGGATGCCGGCGGGATGACGGGTGATCCAGGCTGTAGCGATCGCGGTCGGAGTGACGTCGTACTGTGCAGCGAGTCGTTTGAGTTCAGCGTTAAGTTCCGGATAGTCGGGAGAGTCGAAGAACACCCCATCCTGAAAGGCTTTCTGAAATGGAGACCACGCCTGCAGCGTGATTTTGTTGATCCTCGCGTAGTCGACAATGCCGCCACCGTCACGAGTAATTGAGTCGTCGAATCCGGTCATGTTCGACGACAGGCCCTGGGCGACGATCGTCGAATGCGTCACCGAAAGCTGGACCTGGTTGGCCAGGATCGGTTGGGTCACGGCGGTTTTGAGCAGATCGATTTGACGGGGCGTATGGTTGGAAACTCCGAATGCGCGGACCTTTCCGGTGGACTCCAGATGGTCGAAGGCGCGGGCGACTTCTTCCGGTTCCACGAGTGCGTCGGGCCGGTGCAGCAGTAGCACATCCAGATAGTCGCTACCGAGCGCTTTCAGCGACCTCTCGGCCGACGCCACGATGTGCTCATAGGACTGATCGTAGTGCCACGGGTCGGCGACAATACTGGTTTTGGACTGGAGGAAGATCTGCTCGCGCTCGGCGCTGCTGAGTCGCAGCGCCTCGCCGAACCGGCGTTCGCACAAGTGCGGGCCACCGTCGGGATGGTTGAATCCGTAGAGGTCGGCGTGATCGAAAAAATTGATGCCCGATTCGCGCGCCGCGGTGTAGAGCGCGCGGATCTGGTCATCGGTGCTGCCGGCGATGCGCATCATGCCCGCGACGACGTTGGGAACCCGAGTGTCGGTTGATCCTAGTGGTACGGTCTTCATGAAAGCTCCTTGTCAGGACAGTGGTGGGCTGTCGGACGCCTTGCGTGAATGCAATGCACTCACCAAGGCTGGTTCGCAGGGCCAACTGTGAACTCGTTGATTGTCGTGTCATCGGGCTGGTCGATCGCGAAGGCGACGATGTTGGCGATTCGGTCTGGAGAAATGCCGTACTTGTCATAGATGTCCTGCATCTGGTCAAGCGCCAGCTTATCGCTGATCGTCGCCAGCAGTTCCGTCTTGACGGCGGCCGGGTAGATCGTCGCGGTGCGGATGTTATTGCCTTCCATGGCGGATTCCATGCGCAGCACCTCCATGAAGTCGCGAACGAACCACTTCGTCCCGCCATAGACGGCGCCGCCCGGATAGGCCTTTAGTCCCGCCACCGACGAGGTAGTGATGACGTGCCCAGCCTTCTGTGCCAGGAACTCGGGTAGCACCGCTGCCACACCATTCAAAACGCCCTTGACGTTGACATCTATCATTTGGTGCCAGTCTTCGGTCTTCAGTGCGGACAGGGGGGAGTTTGGCATCAGCCCTGCATTCAGGAAAATCACGTCCACGCGACCGAACCTTTCTTTGGCCAGGCGGACGATGCTGTTGTTGTCCTCTTGCTTGGTCACGTCCAGCGCTTGATAGACCACTTGGCCTCCGTTCAGGAGAATCTCGTCCGCGATCTGCTTGAGCTTGTCTTCTCGACGGGCGCCGAGCACGATTTTTGCGCCCTTGCTCGCGAGCAGCTTGGCGGTTGCCTCGCCGATTCCGGACGATGCGCCGGTAATGATGACTACTTTGTCTTTGATCATGATCTCTCTCTCTCTGGATTCGGGCTGCGAAGGAGATGCAGCAGACGATGACGCGGTATTTCAGGTCGGTGTTGAGCGCGTGGGGACTACTTTGTCAGCGCACGCTGCTATTGGGAAAACATCACCCGAACATCGCCACTGCCGAGCGCTTGGGCCAGGCCAGTCGGATCGTCCACGCGGCCCAGACGGGTGTATGAGTAAGCTGAGTCGAAGGTCTTGTAAAAGATGACCACGGTGCGCGATCCCCAAAGCATAAGGTCTCCGTTGCGGATCGTGCCGGGCCGGCTCTCACTGGTGGGCAGCGCTTCAGGCAGTTCTTTTTTCTTCTCGTTTCCGTGGAGGTCCTCCATGTCCAGTGTCAGCGGCAGCGTGGCAGCGAATGCGCGAGTGGCCTCGTTGTTGGCAAGGGTGATGGCGAAGCGACGTTCCCCGACGGTCATCCACAGGCGTGATTCATCCGATTTATTGGGTGCTTGAGTGACATCCTGCTCCGCGGCCACGGGCAGCGCAGTGCTGGCGGCGTGGGCGGGATGGCCGCTGCACAGTGCAAGGAGAACCAGCGGCATTCCAAGCTGTCGCATGGCCCGCCGGTGCCAGGAATGCCTACGGCTTGCAGCGCCAAGAGAGGAGAGAGTGCCGCCTGCACCGACGTCAACGTGTTTGCTCTGCATGTTGTTCTCCTTGCAATGCGGAAAATGGGCCAGACGCGTTGCCGCGCCTGCACGTGAACTCGTAGGTTTCGAGCGCGAATTCGCGCAGCAATATGGCGCTAATGCCCCTCAGCGAGTGGTCTATTGCCAGTTCTGGTTGCGATCCCCACTGGAAAGTCAGAAGTGTTGAGTGGCATGAGTCCATACCGTAGGGCGCGCCAGCCAGTTCAGCCGCATCGTGGCATTTCGCTCGCCAGGATGCGGCCGCTTCAATGCGTCAAGCGGCGCCTGCCGCCGTGGCCAGGTGCTGCGTGAAGAAGGTCGTCAGCTTGTCGAAAGGAATCACGTCCACACGATCGTACAGATCGGTGTGGCTGGCCTCTGGAATGATCATCAGCTCTTTTGGCTGCGCCGCGGCCGCGTAGGCGGTTTCGCTGAAGTAGCGCGAGTGGGCGTTTTCACCATGGATGAACAGGACCGGGCGTGGAGAAATTTCCGCGATGTAGGTCAGGATCGGCATGTTCATGAACGACAGCGGTGTAGTGACCGTCCAGGAGTTGCCCGAGTTGACCGCGCGCGGATGGTGTCCGCGGGTCGTGCTGTAGTAATCGTGATAATCGACCATGAACTGCGCTTCACCACCCCTCAGTTCGTTGTAGGGGGGCTGGTAAGCAGGGGCACCATTTTCCGCGTCGACCCAACGTTGTGCGCTCAGTTGTTCGAGCCCTTGCGTGCGCTGTTCGAGGGTTACGCTATCGTTGTAGCCCTTGGACATGACGCGGGTCATGTCGTACATGGTGCTGGCGACAACCGCCTTGACGCGCTTATCCAAGGCCACGGCATTCAGCGCCATGCCACCCCAACCGCAGATGCCGATGACGCCAATCCGTTCGCGATCAACGGAGGGTTGCAGGCTGAGAGCATCAACTGCCGCGCTTACGTCCTCGGTGTTGATGTCTGGTGAGGCGACGTTGCGCGGCTCACCGCTGCTTTCCCCGGTGTAGGATGCATCGAAGGCCAGCGTGACAAAGCCGCGCTCGGCCATGGTTTGCGCATAGAGCCCGGAGGACTGCTCCTTTACCGCGCCGAACGGGCCACAGACGACAATAGCTGCCAGCTTTGCGCTGGCGCTCTTCGGTTGGTACAGGTCGCCCGCCAGGGTGATGCCATAGCGGTTCGTGAAGGTGATCTTCTTATGGTCCACCTTGTCGCTCTTGGCGAAAGTCTTGTCCCATTCCTGTGTCAGTTGCATGTGCTTGCCTTACATGTAGTTGAGATTGTTCCTGCCAGCCTGAATACCCGTCGAGCAGCAGGGCTTGTCGTCGGCGTAGGCGTCATAGACTTTTCATGAGGAATATTCGTTTCGCAAATGGCGTCGCGCGTCGGGATTGGCTTTGCCAACTAATGTATGCCAGTCCCTGCCCCAAAACATCCCATGAAATTGCAAGCATCTATGCACGCTATTGGATAATCGCGCCCCCAAGTCCCAGGCGGTTCGAAATGGAAACCTATCCCGATGAATTCATGCTTGTTCGAATGACATATCACCACGCTGCGATGACCATTGATCATCGAGTCCCGTACATGGAAGTATTCGGTCCGCCTGCATCAGCTCAGCCTTGCTATATGACCGGCGGAAAACCCGCCGCAGGCTGCGTTGGTCGCCGATTCGAGTGACTCGGTCTGGGACAGGCGATGGAGGAGACCTTGTAGAGGACATCCGCCAGGCTTAACGGACGTGAAAGCTTGTTTGGTCAAGGCTTGTTGGGCTGCGTCGAAAGAGAGATCACAACCTCTGTTTCCGTTCCGGCGCTTCCTGCGGAAGCTGCTTCTAAACCCGTTCTTCAGGTCTGTAGGGGCAAGAGACCATTTGAAAAATTAGCCGCTGGCCGAACAGTAATACTTCATCCAGATTGTGGGCTGGCAGGTTTTTCCAAAAGAAAAAATGCAAGCCCTGAATCGGTAACGGTAATCGTCTCAAGCATGTTGCTTAGTTGTGAGTCGTGCTCGCTCGTAGTTGAGCGGGCACTAAATCACTGTGTTGATGTGCCATCGAAGCGCGGTGATTTCTTGCATTGCGTGCTTTTATTCATAGGGCCTAGCACGTGGCTGCATGATTGAGCCCACTAAGCTCGTGATATTTTCAAACCATGTATAGGTAGCCATTACGCGATGCGCCGTTAATAGTGCTTTTTAGAGCCAAGATGGCTAGAGAGTTATGGAACTTTAGATTAACGATAAGAGAGTGATTGCTGCCCCGCAATCGTTGGGCAATGCGCTGACCCCCAGACCGGGATGAGTGGGGAAGGGCATGCGCAGGCACTTTTCGGCGCTTCGACAGGCAAGCCCTGATCTACGAGCATAAACGTCGCCAGCGCTTGGAAGGCATGACTGACACCCGGCATATGCCGCAGTATATCTTGCCCATTAAGCGCCAAGCTTATCTCCGGCCAGCGTACTTCCAGGTCGGCACGGTAGAAATCAAAGAAGCCGGCACCCCGTTGAGGGGGCAGACAAAACGCGTCGCAGAGCATCACTCTGGAGCCCGGATGCAGATTCACCATCACCTCGCTGTGCAGTTTTGCTTGGGGGAATAGGATCGTCGCCACTTGTACTGCTTCTTCGCCGCGCGGCCGGCGGCAACGTAACGTTGCTGGTCGGTGCGTATAGAAGTCTTCAGCGCCGTAGCGACTTCGCACAAGGTTTTGAGTAAAGCGTTAAATTCGTTACAGAACTCTCCACCCCGCACTCCGGAAGAAATTTCGATGAACGAGCGACATCCTCACTCCAATAAGTCT
This sequence comes from Pseudomonas fluorescens, assembly GCF_001307275.1. NCBI lineage: Bacteria > Pseudomonadati > Pseudomonadota > Gammaproteobacteria > Pseudomonadales > Pseudomonadaceae > Pseudomonas > Pseudomonas fluorescens. The sequence continues at coordinate 7,043,765 of NZ_CP012831.1, read as the reverse complement.
TTTCTAGGGCCGCTCGTACTGATCGCGGCGGTGGTTGTCGCCGTCGGCGCCGCGTTCGCATACACAGCCGGTTGGTTGACACCCGCGCGCCTCACGCCGACCAAGATCGTCGAGGTGCTGGCGCCGCCCGCCGGACCGGCTCTCGGTTTCCGCCGCGCCCATGCCAAGGGTATCTGCTTCACCGGTACCTTCGAGGCCAACGGCGCGGGCAGCGATTTGTCCAAGGCACAGATGTTCGCCGCCGGCACCTATCCCGTGACCGGCCGCTTCAATCTCGCCTCGCCCGACCTCAAAGCGCCCGATGGCACGGCGCGCGTGCGCTCCCTGAGCCTGCGCATCCGAACGCCCGACGGCCAGGAGTGGCGCTCCGCGATGATCAATGCGCCGTTCTTCCCGGTCGCGACGCCGCAGGCTTTCTACGATTTGCAGGTGGCTTCCGCCGACAAGAGCCATCCGGATGCGTTGAAGAACTTCGCCACTGCGCACCCCGAGATCGGCGCGTTTAGCCAGTGGGCTGGCAGCGCGCCGTTCACCAGCTCGTACGCCGAAGACCGCTACAACGGCATCAACAGCTTCGTCTTCACTAACGCGCAGGGCCAAGACCAAGCCGTGCGCTGGTCCTTTAAGCCGGCCGCCATACCTGTGCCGGTCTCGAGCGACGAACTCAAGAAGCGCGAGCCCGATTTCCTGCTGGCCGACATCACCGAGCGCGTCGCGAAGGCTACGCAGCGCTGGGCTATGACGGTCATGGTCGCCGGCCCGGGCGACCCGACCTCCGACCCGAGCAAGGCTTGGCCGGAAGATCGCCGCAGCGTCGGCGTCGGCACCCTGTCGGTGACGAAGATTGAGCCCGAGGCCGATGGCTCATGCCGCGACATCAACTTCGATCCCACCGTGCTGCCGGCTGGCATGCGCACATCCGACGACCCTTTCCCCGCCGCACGTTCGGCCGCTTATTCGGTCTCGTACAACCGCCGGACCGCCGAAGAAAAAGACTATCCGCGCACCCCGTCCATCATCACCACCACCACCGCCGGAGCCAAGCCATGAGCCAAGTCAACCAGCAATTCGCGCCGTTGCAGCGGGCGCTTCATTGGGGCATGGCGATCTGCATCCTCGCGATGCTGTTCATCGGCGTCGGCATGGTCTCGACGATCACGCCCGCGTACTTGATGCTGGTCTCGATCCACAAGCCGTTGGGTATTGCGATCCTCGTGCTCGCGGTGCTGCGTCTGATCGTCCGCTGGCGCCTTGGTGCGCCGCCGTTGCCGCGTGACATGCCCGAGCCGATGAAGCTCGCCGCCAAACTCTCGCATGTCGCGTTCTATGTGCTGATGCTCGCGATGCCCTTGCTTGGTTGGGCCATGTTGTCGGCGGCGGACTACCCGGTGCTCGTCGCCGGGCTGCATCTGCCCGCCATCGTGTCGCCCGACGCCGGCCTGCACAGCCGGCTGTGGAACGCTCATAAGTTCCTCTCGTTCTGCTTCTTCGCGCTGATCCTGCTGCACCTCGGGGCCGCTCTGTTCCACGCGCTGGTGCGACGCGACGGCGTGTTCGAGGCCATGGCGCCATTCCCGGTACATCCGTCGGTCGACGGCAGGGTCGTGACCAAGTGCGCTGACTGACGCAGGCTCCGTTACCACGGGCGCGGTGGCGCACGCGTTCTCGGTGGGGCGAGATGAAATACCTCAGTGGGCGTGTAGTGTGGGACCACGACCTGCAGTGACCGTCGAGCTGGGAGGCTGGCACGAAGTGACGCTGACCCTCGCCGGATCACCGAGCTTCATAGAGACGTTCGTCGCCAAGTTCAGCGAGCCGCCGACTTGAGGCGCCGTGCCTAAACACCTGGCGTCGAAGCCTCCCGCCATTGGCGTTCGGACGCAGGGGGGCGTCTTCACGATGCAGAAACTTCGGCGCATTAACGGGATCGCAAAAGCAGAGAAATATCTGGATGCACATGCGTAGCGCACAGATTTACTAATTTATATCTTTCTTCGTAGGGTGTGCTAGCGGCTGTCAAATCAACTATTGGAACAGACATGAATCTGAAACTTGAGTGGGTTCTGGTCCCAGCATTTCTTGCCATGGGTTTTGCTGCCAGCGCGCTGGCCGCCGAGGTGCGGGCTGAGCGGGTGGCAACCGGATTAGAGAATCCCTGGGCAGTGGCCTTTCTGCCGGCACATCGCTACTTGGTGACAGAACGGCCGGGACGGCTTCGGGTGGTTGGTGCCGATGGGAGCATCGGCCCGCCGGTTGAGGGGCTGCCGGCGATCGCGGCAGGCGGGCAGGGCGGGCTGCTGGATGTGGTGACCGACAGTGCTTTCGACGTGAATCGCATGGTCTACTTCTGCTTTTCCGAACCGGCTGCTGGTGGCGCGGGCAATAGCACGGCAGTGGCACGCGCGACGCTGTCGAGCAACATGGTGCGTCTCGACAACCTGCAGGTGATTTTCAGTCAGCGACCGAAAGTGAGCAGCTCCGCGCATTTCGGCTGCCGCATCGTCGAGGCGAAGGACGGGACGCTTTTCGTCACGTTGGGGGAGCGTTACAGCCGGAAGGAGGATGCGCAGGAGCTCGATAACCACTTGGGCAAAGTGGTGCGCATCCAGAAGGACGGCGTGGTGCCGACCGACAACCCTTTCGTCGGCCGCCCCGGTGCCTTGCCAGAGATCTGGAGCTATGGCCATCGCAATAGCCAGGGCGCTACGCTCGGTCCGGACGGCCGCCTCTGGATGAACGATCACGGTCCGCAGGGCGGCGACGAGATCAACGTTCCGCTGGCGGGTCGCAACTACGGTTGGCCGGTCATAACCTACGGCGAAAACTATGGCGGCGGGAAGATTGGCGACGGCCTGACCGCCAAGGACGGCATGGAGCAGCCGCTGCATTATTGGGTGCCCTCGATCGCGCCGTCCGGCATGGCCTTCCTGACTAGCGACCGTTATGGGCCGGCATGGAAGGGCAATCTCTTCGTCGGTTCGCTCAAGTTCGGTTACCTCGACCGTATCGAACTGAAAGACGGTAAGGTCGTGGCCGAGCACAAGTTGCTGGAGGACGGGCATGCCCGCGTTCGGGATGTCAGGCAGGGCCCTGACGGCCTGCTCTACGTGCTCACCGACGAACAGGATGGCAAACTGCTGCGTCTTCAGCCGCGCTGAGCCCCATCAGGGTAGGCATTGCGCAGCTGCAGCTGCAGCGTCGGCAAGCCGCGACGCCTGCCCGCAACCTCTTCGACGGCTTGCGCTCGTCGCCTCCCAAGGAGGAACTCGGCGATACCAAGCTGATCGTCGAGAACGATACTAGCCAGGTCGGTTCTGTGGGGAAATGTGTTTCAGGATCTCGACACCAGCGCTGGAAACAGAAGCGAGAAGCCCATTCAGGGTAACAAAGAGGCCGTCAACTCGACAGTTTCACAGAGAGAAAGTCGTACGTAATGGTCATGCGCCCTGCCAGTATTGCCAATCGGCCCCCGAACTCTATTAAACAACGACGCGGCGACAATACGAGACACCTGACCAAAAACTGAATGCCCCCATAAAAGCCACCGTGTCCTTGACAACATCCGCGTGACTTGTAATCCAAGGGGGTGCTCGGGCCGGAAAACACGCATGTCAGTGCTTTTTCACCGATGCTGCTTTCTCCGGATTTACAAGCGCTACTGAAAAAAGACGAAGATTGGCTCAGAGCACTGACTTTTCATTCATGGTTGGCTCTTGATCCTCCCAAATAACAAGTCCAGAATTAAGTCTTTTCCTGCTCGGGCAAGAAAAGAAACCCCTTAGATTTCAATGGGTCGGACGCCAGATACGAGTCTCGTTTCCCGCTCCAAGATTCAGAAAAAAGCCACTCAGATGAGTGGCTTTTTTTTGTGCCTGGAAAATGCTCCAGCGTTTGGATACCTGTGCTAGATACTTGATCGTTAGAGCGTTATAACAAACGGCAAAAAACATATGGGTAGATCAGCATCACGTCTCACCGCCGTGTGATTGAGTGTGCGAATAGGACGCTGAATGACCTAAAACACCTTGCTTGCATGTTCATTCTGTCGACAAAAAGGGAGCAAGGTTTTGAATTTTATATGGGCTATCGGCTTTTTATTGCTGGCAGGATGCACAAATACCCCCGCAAATCTGATGTCTGATCCAGACGGTTACGATGGCTCGATCCAGGCGGACGTTACTGCTCAATCCGCTTACCGTAATATCCGTCAAGCAAGCAGAATCTGTTTGGAACACTCGCCCCTGGGGACCCCGGTCACAACGGAAGGCGAGTTCGATTCAGAACTCGGTAGCGGACAGATCACCCAGCGTATGGTGGCCCAAGGCGTAAGGCTCAGCTTGGCGATCATCACTATCGAGCCCACCCCTGAGGGTATCGCAGAGATAAAGCTATACACCCTCAAGGGCTGGAGCACGATTGGCGTCAAGGCGCCTACGTTGGACAAGCTTCGTTCTTGGATCAAAGGCGATCAGTCCTGCTAAACGTCGACTGCTATGACGAAGTGTTCTGCGCTCCTCGCGAAGGGGCTCGGATGCATTGGGGGCTTGCATGAAAGCGCACCTGGTGGTGCGGACCAACGCTCCCATAACACCATACAGAAACTCGGTGATGCAGGAACTCGCACTGAGTCGTCTAACGCCCAGACGCTTCAATTCTCTTCGGGGGATGGCAGTCCGTCACCTGATTCGCCACCTTTCTCGCGACGTCGATCTTTCGGACAAGCAGTTCTGGCGAGCCCAGCCCGTCTTCGATGTTGATCCCGACGTGAAGCATTACAGTTTTTTTGAGTGCTGCCGATATTAATTGACTAGCCACGTATTCAGGAACGGCTGATAACAAGGAAGACATTATCTTGGTCGGTTCAATTAATTCAAATGGGTTCTCTGGTTCGCAGGTTTCCAATGTGACGGCGAGCCAAAATGAATCGCTAACGAAGACTCAGGTGGCAACTGAAAGCGCTGATCTCGGTAGTCATAAAGATACCAGTCGCCTTTCTTCACTCTCTCTACAGTTGAGTGAGAGTGCCGCCCGTGCGGCGGCTAGAGATTCGAGTTTGAGCAGGAAAGAGCTTGGCGCGAAAGCGAGTGAGCTTTTGAGCAAGATTTCCGGTGATGGTTATTTTATCAACAAAAAAGCCAATGATGCTGAAGTGCCTGGCACTCAGGACCCTGTGTTATTGGCTCGTGCGGACAATGCAACGCAGTTTGTCAATGGCAGTGGTAAAAATCCATTTGCGGGTATGTCGAGCGATCAGCTCTCATTGATTATCTATGATGAGAGTGGAAGTTTTACGACTAACGAGCGTCGCGCGGCGTGGAGTGAATCGTCCGATCAGGAATATGCCTGGCGGCAGAAGGTTGTTGCTAATTCGATCGCGGAATACAATGAAACTGGAAAGCTGACGAAATTCTTTACTTTAGCACTTGAATACTATAAGGATTTGCCCGCTATTGAGCAGGCACAGTATCCTAATAGTTATGAGGCGAAGTTGCAGGGTTGGATAGCACTCGATTTCAACTACAAGACCCATACCGTTGAGGGTAAGGGCAGTCCTCAGGACGTAATGGACAAGGTCTTGAACCTCGACAAGCAACTGTTTGATGACGCTGGGGCAGATACGGCTTGAGTGCGGCACTCACCCAAGATTGAGCCTGTCCAAACAAAAAAAACGCATCGACGTAATGCTGGTCACTTAAGCGGAGCAGCCTTATGATCCGCCGGAAACCGGGTCTTTGAAATCTTCACCGTCCTGGGCTCCTAAGGCCTTGGACGGTGACCCAGAAATATCCCTCCAATCCCCGCTCTTAACTCCGCCCAGCGTCTGCCCGTTGCTGATGTCGGGTTCGCCGCTGCCATGACGATTAACTGAACGGAGATGTCACGACTGCCGACGCAGAAGGCCAGCGCTCTGGCCGAGCTGCTGCCGCACAACTGGGTATCCGCTGGCAAGGCGTAATACTCGTTCACTTACCCCTGTCCCGCCATACGCACCAACGGAGTTTTTTGTGGGCGAGCGTTGCCTCACTCAGCGCTTAACGCTAGAGTCTGGTCTTAGGCGTTCGCTGCGCCCGCGGTCCGCGCGAAGGGGCAACCCAGGCTCGTTTTACTCATTTTCTTTTTCCAACTCCCGGCTTGCGGGCGGACCGAGCCAGACAAGGAGTTGGCATGCCCGCCATTAATACTTCCCGCCATCACGGCCGCCTCGATCTACCCACCTTGCGTAAACGCGCCAAGCGCTTGTTGACGGCGTTGAAAGATAACCAGGCCAGCGAAGCTCGCGCACAACTTTGCGCGCTCGGTTTGCCAGGTCCCGCTTACTGTCTCGCTGACACCCAGTGGCTGGTGGCCCGCGAGGCCGGCTTCGCCAGCTGGCCCAAGCTCAGGGCCCACGCCGATGCAGTGGCCTTCGCCGCGCGCCACCCGGGTTTCGTTGCCGATGACGAGACCGCAGTACAGCATTGGCGGTGCGGCAACGATATCGAGCACAGCTTGCGCACTGCTGGCTTCCAAGGCGCGTTTCACATGTTCGACGACCCGATGGTGATGGGGCCAGTCCCCACGCTACCGGAGCCTGAGTACTGGCAGGTGCGCAGCGCCTATGCGCAACAGGCGTTCGGCCTTGCCGCCAGTGATATCGCACAGCGCCAGGCCACACAGCGGTCGGCATTGGCGCAACTTCATGCCGATAGCGAAGTGGTACTCTGGTGCGAAGCCGACGCCTATGACCAGTTGTTCCTGATCCGGCTGCTGGCAAGCCTCTCCAGCCGACCGCGCCGACTCGAACTGATCGAAATTGCCCAGGTGCCGGGAGTTGAACGGTTTATTGGTATCGGTCAGCTGGCGCCAGATCTGCTCGCCTGGCTCTGGCCACAACGCCGCTCGCTAGGGGACGACGCGCTGGCGCTGGCGCGCCAGACGTGGGCCGCGTATACCGCGCCGGATCCGCGCCAGTGGGCGCAGTTGGCGGGCCAGCAGCATCCGGTCTTGCCGCTGCTGGGCCCCGCCCTGGCACGGCAACTACAGGAGCTTCCGGGCGTAGACGACGGCCTGAGTCTGACCGAGCGTCTGGTGCTGCGCATCCTGGGAGAGCATGGCGAGCTGCCCGCAGGTCGGGTGTTCGCCCAATTAATGCAGCACGATGAGCCGCTACCGTACTTGGGCGACTTGATGTTCCATGCATTGCTGCGGCCATTGATCGATGCGCCCCAGCCGCTATTGCGCGAAGGACAGGGAAACACCTGGCCGCAACGACTTCTACAGTTGACGGAGCTGGGTGACAGGGTTCTGACCGGACAGGCGCATTGGCTCGACCAACAGCCGCCGGAGCGTTGGGTGGGTGGAGTGCATTTAGCTGTCGGCAAGACGCCCTGGGTGGTCAGTGCGGAGGGGCAGGTATGGCGGCGCTGAATGATTGCAAGCCTTCTTGGACGACCTGGGATTTGAACGGCTTTGAGTTCCGTTGACGCATGGCGATCCTGCTTGCATGAGCTAAAAATGGTGTCCACTTAAATAGGTAGACATCAAGCATCACTGGTGTGCCAGGTATGGCGCGTTGCGCGCAAGCGCAACCAGTCACGCTGGTGACTGGGAGGTGAAAGTCCTCTACCGAGCGTTGAGGAGGGACGGGATTGAATGTACAGAAGTCAGCTGAAGCCGTAGTAAGTGACGGTTAACCGCGCCATCAAGGGCTGAACAGATTGTGCCGCCAGCCCATCAGGTTTGGGTATTCTCCGATGTCACAATCTGCAGCGGAATATGCACCCGGTGACGCACAGGATCGAACTGCTCCGCAGTCTGCAATTCCACCAGTAGATCCACCAGCGCCGTTGCAGTCTGGCGCGGCTGAGAGTCGATCACCACGTCGACCAAACCCTGGGCCAGGGCTTGGCGTGACAGCTCGGTGGACTCCTGCAAAATGCAGCACAGCGTCGGGCGCTTGGGCAGTTGCGCCAACGCGTTGATAATCCCGTCGCCACCGCCGCCTACCACGCATAGCCCGCGCAAATCGTCATGCCGAACCAGCAGGTCGAGGGTTGCTTCTTCGGTGATGTCGCAGTTGTCCAGATTGATCAGCGGCTCCAGCGGGCGCAGCCCAGGTGCGTGTTCGGCCAAGTAACTGTGCAAGCCTTCGACCCGCGCCTGGTGGCCAAGAAAGCGATGACCTCCGAGCAGAATGCCGATGCTGCCTTTGCGCGCGCCACAGGTGCGGGCCAGCAGCCACCCCATCGTGCGCCCGACGACGTGATTGTCTTGGCCGACATAGGGCTCGGTCGCCGCCTCATGAATGCCCGACAGCAGTGCCACCACGGGCACGCCGGCCTCGCGAATCTGGGCAAGGGCGGCGTTGATCTGTGGGTGGGCGAAGCTGACCACCGCCAGGCCGTCGCACTGCACCGCCAACTGTTCGATCTGGGCGATGATGGCGCTGGGGGTGCGATCAAAAACGTATTCGAATTGGCAGGTCAGGTTGGCCCCGACCTGGCGTTGCGCGGCCTCGGTGATGGCTTGGGCCAGGTTGGCGTAGAACGCCTGGGCGGTGCCCAGCAGCAGGATGCCGAAACGGTACGTGGGGCGACGCTCGAGAATACGTTGGCCGATCAGCCGTGCGGCAAAATAGCCCACGGCTTCTGCGGCGTGAAGCACCTGTTCGGCTGTGGCTGGATTAACCGGGGCGCGAGCGTTGAGCACGCGGTCGACGGTGGCGACACTTAAGCCTGCGTGTTTGGCGACCGTGGCGATGGTGGGGCGTTTATTGTTATTCATGATGGACCTTCAAAGCGTCTTGATAGAAAACTATCAAGCCCTGCAGGAGCTGGATGATAGCTTGATAGGGAATGTATTCAAGGCCTTGAGAGGGCCTTCCACGCTCTCTATATTTTCTTACGCAAAGCACCTGACATCTCACGCTTGCGGAGAACAATAACAATGTCTCAAGACAACACCGCCTCTACTCGGGACTATCGCCTGACCGGCCCTGAAGCCGCCCGCGCGGCTGAAAAGGGCCTCGTATCGGCCAGTTGGTACCAGTCGCCCATCTCCCGTCAACGTATGAAGCAACTGATGCAACGCCGCGACGGCCCGGCCTTGCTCGACACCGCCATCTGGCTGCTGGCCCTGCTGATCACCGGCTTCGGCGGCTACTGGTTCTGGGGCACTTGGGCTTGTGTGCCGTTTTTTCTTGCGTATGGCGTTCTGTACGCCACCGCCTCCAACCCGCGCTGGCATGAAAGCGGCCACGGCACGGCTTTCAAGACTCGCTGGATGAATGATGCGCTCTACCAGGTGGCGAGCTTCATGTGCATGTTCGAGCCCCACGTGTGGCGCTGGAGCCATGCCCGGCACCATACCGACACCATCGTCGTCGGCCGCGATCCGGAAATCGTCGAACCGCGTCCACCGAGCTTGTTCATGATGCTGCTGAGCCTGTTCCAGATCCCGTTGCTGCTGAAAACGATGGGGGGCGTATGCCGGCACGCGGTTGGCAAAATGGATGCCCAGGAACAGACGTTCATCCCTGAGTCCGAGTGGCCCAAGGTGTTCCTGGCGGCCCGTATCTGGCTCGTGATTTACGCCGTTGTCTTTGGCGCGGCGCTTTACCTGCACAGCTGGTTGCCGCTGATGTATATCGGCCTGCCCATCCTGTATGGCGGCTGGTTGTCCTACCTGTTTGGCCTCACCCAACATGTAGGCCTGGCGGAAGATGTGCTGGACCACCGTAGCAACTGCCGCACCATCTATATGAACCGGGTACTGCGCTTTCTGTACATGAACATGAATTATCACCTTGAGCACCACATGTACCCGATGGTGCCGTACCACGCCCTGGCGCAGCTCCATGAAGAGATCCGCCACGACTGCCCGCCGCCTTACGCCAACATCGGTGAGGCCTTCAAGGAAATCATTCCGACCCTCTTGAAGCAGCGCAAGGACCCGACGTATTTCGTGCGACGCCCCGTCGGTAGCCCAAGGCCTGCCACCGACGCTCATCCACAGGCTGAAGCCACCCTGGGCTGACACCTTCCGGCTGTATCCCGAACAAGAGAAAACGCCATGAACGATCAATGGATCGATGTATGCGCCGTGGGCGAAATAAATGAAGAAGACGTCATTCGCTTCGACCACGGTCCGCATACCTATGCCATCTACCGCTCTGCTGACAACGAGTTTTTTGCCACTGCTGGCCTGTGTACTCACGAGTCGATCCACCTGGCTGACGGCCTGGTGATGGACCATGTCATCGAGTGCCCCAAGCACAACGGGCGCTTTGACTATCGCACCGGCAAAGCCTTGGGGGCGCCAGTGTGTGTCAATCTCAAGACCTATCCGGTACGGGTCGACGCGGGGCGGGTTCTGCTCGCCATCTCGGTTTGACCGCCAGGAGTACACGCCATGAATGCTCCACTGATTATCGTCGGCGCCGGCCATGCCGGTGGCCGCGCGGCGCTGACCTTGCGCGAGCAGGGTTATACCGGTCGACTGATCCTGATCGGCGATGAACTCCATTTGCCGTACGAGCGTCCTCCGCTGTCCAAGGGCTTGCTGCAGGGCATGATGAACCTGGACGATTGCAGCCTGTGGAGCGATAGCCGGCTCACTGAACTGAGCATCGAACACCTGGCGGGCAACCCGGTAAAAAGCCTGGATCCGCAGCACCACCGCCTGCAATTGACCGACGGACGTTGGTTGCCCTACAGCCGATTACTGTTGGCAACCGGGGGCAGAGCGCGTCGCTTGTCCCTGGTGCCTGAACCTCTGGCCAACGTGCTTTACCTGCGCACCCATGACGAAGCCCTGGCCCTGCGCAGCGCATTGATGCCCGGCACGCGCCTGGTGATCATCGGCGGTGGCTTTATCGGCCTCGAAGTCGCGGCAACGGCCCGGACCTTAGGCTGTCAGGTGACGTTGCTGGAAGCCGGGCCACGACTGGCCGGGCGAGTATTGCCTGAAGCTGTGTCCCAGGCCTTGTTGGAATTGCATCGGCAACAGGGCGTTGACGTGCGGCTGAACGTAGCGCTTGAAAGGGTACAAGGCATCGAACGCGCTGAGGTGGTGCAACTGGTGGACGGCCAGGTGCTGCCCTGTGACTGGGTGGTGGTCGGTATCGGTATGCAACCCAACATCGAATTGGCCGCGGCGGCGGGGCTGGAGGTGGGCCAGGGAATTCGAGTCGATGCCCAGTTGCGCACCAGCGCGCCAGACATCTTTGCGGCCGGCGATGTGTGTGAGTTTCGCCTGCACGCCGACGCGTTATTCCAGCGCCAGGAAACCTGGCGCAATGCCGAGACCCAGGGCCGTCACGCGGCATTGAATCTGTTGGGCGGCGAGCTGCCGTTCGAGGGTGTTCCCGGCTTCTGGTCCGATCAGTACGACTGGGGCTTGCAGACGGTGGGCGTGATCTCACCGGCGCCACCTTCGGCCGTTCGCACCTTGGCAAGCGGTGGTCTGCTGCTGTTCTACCTGGACACCGAGCAACGTTTGCAAGGCGCCTGCGGCTGGGGGCAGGGCAACAGCGTTGCCAAGGACATCAAGTTGTGTGAACGGCTGATTGCCAACCTGACCCCACTCTCCGTGGACGCGTTGGCCGATGCCGATGTGCCTCTCAAACATCTACTGAGGCCCTGACATGCGTGAGTTCCTGGTATTTCAGTCCCTGTGGGCCATGCAAGATCACCGTGGTCAATGCGATCTTTCCCTGGAGGCGCAGGTGGAGAAGATTGCCGCTGCTGGCTTCGATGGAGTCACCGACCATTTCTGGATCGCGCCACAGGCCGGACGTCTGCATGCCGCTGCCAAGGCGCAAGGCCTGCAAATCGAAGGTCAACTGTTTCCCCACACCGTGAATGACTTGGCGCAAGCACTTGAGGTTGCCTCCCGTTACGGCTGCCACCACCTCACGCTGCAAGCCGATGTCCGGCCGCGCACGCTGGCACAAGCGATCACTCTGATCGAAGGCTGGCAGCGTCTGGCCGAGCAGGTGGACTTTCCGATCCTGCTGGAAACCCACCGCTATCGTCTCACCAGTGACCTGTTGTTCACCCTCGACTTGCTCGCGCAGATGCCCGACCTCAAGTTGTTGGCTGACTTGTCCCATTACGTCGTGGGCCGCGAATTGCCTGAGTCGGCCACTGCCGAAGACGACGAACAGATTCACACCATCCTACGACACAGTTGGGGTTTTCACGGGCGGGTCGCTAATAGTGAGCAGGTCCAGGTGCCCTTGACCTTCGCCCAGCATCGCCCCTGGTTGGACCGGTTTCTGGGCTGGTGGCGTTACGGAATCAAGGATTGGCTGGCGCGACCGAACACACCCGCGAGCCTGTCCTTCACCTGCGAGCTTGGCCCGCCACCCTATGCGATCACGGGGAGGGATGGGCGCGATATAACGGATCGCTGGGGCGAGGCGCTGATGCTGAAGGAACTGATGCGTGGTGTTTGGGATGAGTGTCAGGCGGGGCGCTGATCTAAGGCATGATGGGTTGTGACGGTTTGTATCAGTGGATGCGGTGTATAAATTGTCATGCTTGTCTCAATTTTATTGCGGTTTTGCCCTGGCGGGGATCTGTAGTGGTCAACTAAACTCGGACACGACGTTAAGTTTTTTCTCGGCCTGAGCCGGGGCCAGCCCATTATTGAACTGATGCGGTCTAATCCAGTTGTACGTCGTGATTCGCTTCTTGAGCTGTCATGTAGCCCACGGTCGGTATCCATTCAGTTTTCAAGCTGCGAAACACACGCTCCATCGGCGCATTATCCTAGCAGTTTCCACGACGGCTCATGCTTTGGCGCATGCGGTAACGCCAGAGCCGTTGGCGAAACTGGCGGCTGCCATATTGGGCCGACTTTGTCCCATCATGCCCCAATGGCATGGAGTACCGATGAGCGCCTATGCCATCACTGAAACACGTCTGCTGCCCGCGAAGACACAACGCTTCATTGAGTTCTTGCAGAGGCGGTTGCGGTAAAGGCGACTCGGTCAGCGGGGTGGTATGTGGCGCGGGCTCCCCTATCACGGTGTGGGAGCCCGGCTTCAAGGTACAAGCCGATGTTGCGTTCAGTCTGGTTGAGCCCCCCCGAATTGCTCCAGGGCATCGAGCATGGCGCAATGGAAGTAGGCCCGTGATGCTCGGTCGCAGAGAATGTGGAACGCAGGGGTGTCAACGATTCCAGAGTAGATGATGATCACGTTGATCCGCGCCGCCGACGTTTGCGCCACCGCACCCGGGCTGAAGGCTTGCCGGCTCAGGTCGACGCCGCACAGCTTGGCCATGACCTGAGCAACGGAGCTACCGCTCAGCAAGAAGCAGGCATGACTGTCCTGACGTGGCAGCAGGTAGTTGGCTCGGTGGTCGAGTTCCCAGCGTGCTTCTTCATCGGCGATCCGTTCGCCTTGATCGTCGGGGCTCCCCAGCAGCAGGTATTCGGTTTGCGACAGGCGTGCCACCTGACTACCGTCAGTCTGGACGGTGGCCCGATTGGGCGCGTCCGGCAGTACGAAGCCGCGTGCCTTCAGGTAATCGGCGGTTTGTGTTCCGCGAAAACCGACCCGGGGCAGGTCGGTCAGATCCACCAGCGTGCAGGTTTGCGTGTGGGCAACCGGCCGTGGTCTGATCATCTCTTGTGGATTCAGACTGGACATGACTTAAAGCTCCTGCCGTTGGTTTTCAGGATCGAAGAAGGGTAATTGCACGACTGTGGCCTGAACCACGATCCCGCCCTCGACGCGGATCGGAATCTGTTGGCCCGGCGCACTCTGGTCGATGCCGGCGTAAGCCAGGCCGATGATCGTGCCCAGGGAAGCGGAATACTCGCAGGAGGTGACGTTGCCACTGATGTCCGGGCCGTTAAGCACCAGATGGCCTTCCAGCGGTTGCAGGCTGCCTTTGGGCAGGCTGAAGCCCACCAGTTTGCGTTTCAGCGGCTGGGCTTCGAGGATGTCCACCGAGCGGCGGCCGACGAAGAACGGCTTGGTGCGACTGACCGCCCAACCCATGTCGATTTCCGCCGGGTGAGTCATTCCATCGGTGTCCTGACTGATGATCACGTGGCCTTTTTCCAGACGCAGCAGGCGCTGGGTTTCGACGCCGAAGGGGCGGATGTCATGTGCTTTGCCGGCCTCAATCAGCGCATCCCAAAGCTTGAGTCCATGACGTGCCGGGACGTGGATTTCATAACCCAGCTCGCCGACAAAACCGACTCGCAACAGCCGTGCCTTGATGCCGGCCACGGTGCCTTGACGGACGCCCAGATAGGGGAAGGCTTCGGCGCTCAGATCGAGATCACTGCAGACTTTCTCAAGCACTTTGCGCGAGTCTGGCCCGGCGACGTTGACCGCGCAGATGGCTGCGGTGACGTTGGCGACGTCCACGTCCAGGCGCCATTGTGCATTCCACTTGAGCATCTGCTGATAGATCCGGTCGACGCCGCTGGTGGTGGCGGTGACGTAGAAATGGTTCTCGGCAAACCTCGCACAGACACCGTCGTCGATCACCACACCATGCTCATTGGTCATCAGCGCATAGCGAGAACGGCCGATCGGCTGTTTGAGGAAGGCAAAGGTGTACATCCGGTTAAGCAGCTCGGCGGCGTCCGGGCCGCGCACGTCCAGGCCGCCGAGGGTCGAGACGTCGATGAGGCCGACCTTGTTGCGCACGTGCAAGGCTTCGGCTTGCATGCAGCGTTCGCGATCCTTGGCGTTGCCGTAGTAGGCCGGGCGTTGCCAGATGCCGGCGGGCATCATCTTCGCCCCGGCTTGCAGGTGACGAGCGTGCATCGGCGTTTGCCGGTATGGGTCGAACGCGCGACCGGCGACATGCGCGAGTTTTTCCGCAACAAACGGCGGCCGCGCTGTGGTGACGCCGGTTTCGCTGATGTTGCGCTGGGTGGCCCAGGCGACCAACCGCGCGGTCGGCAGCGCCGAGTGACGACCCTGGGACGGGCCCATGCCGACGGTGGAGTAGCGCTTGACCAGTTGCACGTCGCGATAGCCGATCCGGGTGGCGTTGACGATATCGGCTACTTGCAGATCCTCGTCGAAGTCGACGAAGTCCTTGCCTTTGGGGTGCGGGAAGATTGGCCAATTAAAGTTGACCCGAGCCTCACCGCTCAATGGCGCGCGTTGCGTGCCGACGGTCAGCCCCAGCGCGAGGGCGGCATCGGCACCGGCATTCACACCGTCGGCAATCACGTTATCGAGCTGGTGACGACCGTTGACCGAGCCGGCGACATTCAGATTCTTTGGCAGGCCGCTGAGCGTGAACTCGGCACGCTGATCGTCGTAGGCAAGCTTGCCGCCGGCCTGGCACAGCAGTTGATAGACCGGCATGTAACCGGCGGACATGCACAGTAAATCGCACTTCAGGTGTTGCCCGCTCTCGGCGACCTGGCCTTGTGCGGTGATCTGGCGCACGTCGACGCCGTTGATATGGCGCATGCCTTTCTCGTGCAGGGCTTCATAGACGGTGCTGTTGCTCTGGTGGTAGATCTTGCGTTGCGCCAGTGCGCGCAGCAAGGATTCGTCCGAAGGCCCCTGGCGCAGGTCCACCACGGCGACGACCTCCACGTCCTGGTCATGCAGATCCAGCGCGGCGAGGTAACCGTCATCGTTGCCCGTCAGCACCACGGCGCGTTTACCGGGTTTGACCGCATACAGTTTCATCAGTCGTTGCGCGGCGCTGGTCAGCATCACGCCTGGCAGGTCGTTGTTGCGAAAGATCACCGGCTGATCGAAGGCCCCGCTGCACACCAGGCACTGGCGGGCGCGGACCTTGTACAGGCGTTTGCCCTGAATCACCGGCAGGTAGTTGTCGGTGAACCAGGCGTTGCAAGTGGCTTCGGTCAGGATCTGGATATTGGCGTGTTGCTCGACCGCCGCGAGCAGTTCGCGGCGTAGGTTTTCAGCCCTGTTGCCTTCGATATCGAAGCGGGCATAGGTTAGCGAACCGCCGAGAACCGATTGTTGCTCGATGAGCAACACCTTGGCCCCCGCGTTGGCTGCCGTCAGCGCCGCATGGAGCCCGGCGGGGCCTGCGCCGATTACCGCGACGTCGGTAAACAAGTAGGCCTTGTCGTAATACTCAGGCTGGAACTTCAGGTCGAGCACACCGAGGCCGGCCTTCTTGCGAATGATCGGTTCCCAGACTTTCCACATGCCCTTGGGTTTGTAGAACGAGCGGTAGTAGAAACCCACCGGCATGAATTTCGAGAACTTGCCGAGGTAGGCGTCCTTGTCGTTATCCAGCGAGCCGTTGACGTTCTGCGCCGTCACCTGCAACCCAGCGGACAACGCATGTGCATCGGCCAGCACGTTGGGTTCTTCGGGCAACTGCACCAGGCTGTTGGCGTCCTGGCCGGCCATGGTCAGCGGGCCACGCGGGCGATGGTATTTGAACGAACGGGAGATCAGGAAACGCCCGTTGGCCAGCAAGGCACTGGCGATGCTGTCGCCTTGCAAACCTTGGTAGCGCTGGCCGTCGAAGCTGAAATCCAGTGGTTGATCACGGTCGATCAGCAAGCCCATGGGGGCGGGTAGGCGATTCATCCTGCGATCTCCTTGGCGGCGGCGTTAAATTCGACGCGGGTGCTGAAGAGCTCTTTGGGGTCGAAGGTCCGTAGGATTTCATCGGTGACGGTGTGACGCTCCGCCAGAAACCAGTAGCTGGACGGCGTGTGCATCCACCATTCGCGCACCACGCCGGCGAGGTTGTCGGTGTTGAATACGTAGTCGGCCCATTCCGCATCGCTGCAACTGATGGGATCAGGCATCGGCTTGAATTCACCGCCATAGGTGAACTCGCTGATATTGCGCGGCCCGTTGAGCGGGCAAATCATGATTTTCATCGTCTGCTCTCCGTCAGTGGCTGGCCGCCGTGGCGCCCATTTCGTTGACTTGCTGGAAGGTCGAGAAACGTTCGAGGCCGAAGGGTTTGATCAGCTCCGGCACCTTGCCGCCGCTGGCGACCAACTCGGCCATGGTCTTGCCGCAGATCGGCGTGGCCTTGAAGCCCCAGGTACCCCAGCCGGCGTCGAGGTAGTAATTCTTCACCGGCGACAAGCCCATGATCGGACTGTAATCCGGGGTCATGTCGGTGATCCCGGCCCATTGGCGCATCAGCTTGGCGTTGGCCAGGAACGGGAACATCTCGATCGCATGGGCGAGCAGGCTTTCCTTGAGGTCCAGAGTCGAACGGGTGTTGAACAGTGGATAGGGATCGGAGCCACCGCCGAATACCACCTCACCACGGCTGGTCTGCTGCACATAGCAGTGCAGTGCGGAGGAGCTCACCAGCGGATCAAGAAACGGCTTGAACGGCTGGGTGACCATCGCTTGCAGCGGGAAGGTCTGGATCGGCGAACGGATCCCGGCCTTGGCCATCAGCAACGAACTGTGCCCGGCAATCGCCTGCACCGCGCAACCACATTTGATCGTGCCGCGATTGGTTTTCACGGCGATGATCGCCCCATTCTCGATAATCAGATCCTGGACTTCGGTGAGCTGATGGATTTCGACGCCGCGCTTGGCCGCCTGCTTGGCGTAACCCCAGGCCACGGCGTCGTGGCGTGCTGTGGCGCCGTCGATGTGCCACAGACCGGCAATCACCGGCAGGTGTCCGGGATCGAGGTTGAGGCTGGGCACCAGTTCGCGGATCTGCTGGCGGTCGATCATCTCGGTACGGCCGCCAAAGTGTTTGTTCACCTCGGCTCGCTGGCGGAACGAACGCACCGTGGCATCGGTGTGGGCCAGGGTCAGTTGGCCGCGCTCGGAATACATGATGTTGAAGTCGAACTCGTTCGAAAGCCCCTGGAACATCCGCACCGATTCGGCATAGAAACGCACGCCTTCGCTGGTCAGGTAGTTGGAGCGGATCACCGCCGTGTTGCGCGCGGTATTGCCGCCGCCCAGGTAGGACTTCTCCAACACCGCGACATTAGTGATGCCGTGGTACTTGGCCAGGTAGTAAGCGGTGGCCAGGCCATGGCCGCCGGCACCGATGATCACTACGTCATAGCTCGATTTGAGTTCCTTCGGTGGCGGCAAATCCACTTCCACCGGATACTCCGAACTCAGCCCGTATTTCAATAGATTGAATGGCATAGGGCCTCCGATTGGCTGCGTTGAGCCTGGTGTTGCGCAAGGGCTGCGGTGACAGTGTTTTTCATCAGGAAGGCAATGGTCATCGGGCCGACACCACCGGGCACCGGGGTGATCGCCGCGACGTGTGCCAGGGCGCTGTCGAAGTCGACGTCGCCCACCAGGCGACTGCGGCCATCGTCTTCGATGCGGTTGATGCCGACGTCGATCACCACTGCGCCAGGTTTGAGCCAACTGGCGTCGATCAACCGTGGGCGACCCACGGCGGCGATGACGATGTCTGCCTGGCGGCACAGGGCCTGCGGATCCGGGCTGCGCGAATGCAGGACGGTCACCGAGCAGTCGGCCTGCAGCAACAACGCGGCCATGGGTTTGCCGACGATGTTCGAGCGGCCGATCACCACCGCGTGCTTGCCGCGTAGATCGCCACAGGTTTGTTCCAGCAAATACAAACAACCACTGGGGGTGCAGGGCGCGAGTACCGTGCGACCCTGGCTGAGGCCGCCGACGTTCTGACTGTGGAACCCGTCTACATCCTTGTCCGGAGCGATAGCCTCCAGTGCGCGTAATTCGTCGATATGCGGAGGCAGCGGCAGTTGCAGCAGAATGCCGTGGATCGAGCGATCGGTATTCAGTCGGGCGATCAGAATGAGCAACTGTTCAGTGCTGGTGTCCGTGGACAGCCGATGTTCCAACGAGCGGATACCCACTTCTTCGGCGCGCAGGATCTTGTTTCGCACATAGACCTGGCTGGCCGGGTCGCTGCCCACGAGAATCACCGCCAAGGCCGGTTGAATGTCTTGCTCGCGCAGGCGCTCCACGTCCTCGCGAACCTGCACCAGGACGCGGGCGGCAGTGGCTTTTCCGTCGATCAGTTTGTGCGTGTTCACCGGAAGATCACCGTTCTGTCCTGGTTGAGGAAAACCCGGTGCTCCAGGTGATACTTGACCGCCTTGGACAGGGCCACGGTTTCGGTGTCGCGGCCGGTGGCGACCAGGTCGTCGGGCAAGTAGACGTGATCAACACGTTGCACTTCCTGCTCGATGATCGGTCCCTCATCGAGGTCGCTGGTGACGTAATGAGCGGTGGCGCCGATCAGTTTCACGCCACGCTGGTAGGCTTGGTGATAAGGCTTGGCGCCTTTGAAACCGGGTAAGAACGAATGGTGAATGTTGATCGCCCGCCCGGAGAGTTGCTTGCACAGGTCATCAGAGAGGATTTGCATGTAGCGCGCCAATACCACCAGTTCGGTGCCGGTGTCGTCGACGATCTTCATCAGCTCGGTTTCCTGTCGAGCCTTGGTTTCCTTGGTCACCGGCAAGTAGATGAAACGAATGCCTTCGCGTTCAGCCATGGGCCGCAGGTCGAGGTGGTTGGAGACGATGGCGGTGATGGTCATGTCCATCTCGCCCTTGTGGTAGCGATAGAGCAGGTCGGTCAAGCAGTGGTCGAATTTGCTGACCATCAGCAGCACACGCATCGGCTCGCGGGTGTCGTGCAATTCCCAGGTCATGTCGAATGCTTGGGCGACGTCGGCGAAGCCGTCCTTGATCTGTTGAATGTCGCCCTGATGGCTGTCGTTGAAGCGGAACACCGCACGCATGAAAAAACGGCCGCTGAAATCGTCATCGAATTGCGCCATCTCCCCGATGTAGCAACCGTTGTCCGCCAGGTAGGTGGTGACGGCAGCGACGATGCCGGACACCGCGGGACAGGTGATCTTGATGATGAAATGGTTTTTTTCGTGTTGCATGACACGTCCTCGGGATGATGGCGGCAGCTCATCGCATAGCGAAAAAAATCATCGACGGACAGCAGGCTCATCCATGAGCGTATTTTCTTGTTGGGAATAAATTATTCCTGGTTGTGGCTTTATAGGGGAATGGTCGCGCCGCGTCCAGAGCTTTCAAGAAAGTTTTTTAACTGGCAGGAAAATTCGTGAGGCCGACGCTGGGTCGGCCTCAAGACAGGGCAACGCAAGGGAAGGGGGCGTTATTCTTTGTCGTTGCCGTAATTCATGATCGACAACAGGCGGATCGGCACCTGCACCAGTTGCTCGGGGCCGTGGGGGATTTCGCCTTCGAACGTCAGGCTGTCGCCAGCTTCCATTCGGTAAAGCTGATTGCCGTGGCGATAGATCAGCTCACCTTCCAGCAAGTGGAGGAATTCGGTGCCGGGGTGGGAGAAGGTCGGAAACTCTTCACTCGCATCATCCATGCTGACCATGTAGGCCTCAAAACTTTTCTTCGGCCCACGAGTGTGATTGAGCAGATGATAGGTATGACCCTTCTCGGTGCCTCGTCGAACCACTTCCATTCCCTGATCAGCCTTGACCAGCAACGCACTACCGTCTTGCTGGTCGTATTCGCTGAACAGCTTCGACAGTGGCAGGCCGAGCACGTCGCACAGACGGCTCAAGGTGTCGAGGCTGGTGGACACCTGGGCATTTTCGATCTTGCTCAGCATGCCCTGGCTGATATCGGCAATCTTGGCCACGTCAGATAATTTCAGATCCTGAGCCTGGCGCTGGCGCTTGATCTGCAATCCCAGGTATTGCTCAAGCTTGAGGCGCGGGGCGGTTTCGGTCGACATAGTCATCAGGTCCTGCACACTTTCCGTTCAGTAATATTAGTTTCGCACTGAGAAAGTGCAAATGGCACTGCTTGGCGCCTGGCCTGTGGGCAGTATTCTCACAGGGAAAAGAATATTCCCATATATACAGCACAAAAGCGCCTGTCACGGCGTTTCTGCGTTCACTCGCGAATCTGGCAAGGGCTTTGCATTCCTATTGGGAAAATAACTTTCTTTTTAGGAATAAAAAGACGGTCAAGGCCCATTCAAGATGTTTTGCCTTTCGCGAGGAGTGACGAGCAATGTTGCCAGCAGAAACCCAGCGCATCATCGACAAGCACGGGATCAAATACGTACTTGCGCAATTTGTGGATATTCACGGTGCGGCCAAGACCAAGTCGGTGCCGATCTGTGGGCTCAAGACCGTGGCTGAAGAGGGAGCAGGTTTTGCCGGGTTTGCGATCAGCGGCATGGGCATGGAACCCCACGGCCCTGACTTCATGGCTCGCGGCGACTTGTCCACCCTGACCCCGGTGCCCTGGCAGCCGGGTTACGGGCGGGTGGTGTGCGTTGGCCACGTCGACGGTAAGCCGCATCCGTATGACAGCCGTTATGTGCTGGGGCAACAAGTACAACGCCTGGCGGAAAAGGGTTGGACCCTCAACACCGGTCTGGAACCGGAGTTCAACCTGATGCGCCGCGATGAGAGTGGCAAGCTGCAACTGGTCGACCCCAGCGACAACCTGGACAAGCCTTGCTACGACTATAAAGGCTTGTCGCGTTCCCGGGTGTTTCTCGAGCGCCTGACCGAGGCCTTGCAGGCGGTGGATTTCGAGGTCTATCAAATCGACCACGAGGACGCCAACGGCCAGTTCGAGATCAACTACACCTACAGCGACGCCATGACCTCGGCGGATCGTTTCACCTTCTTCCGCATGGCTGCCGGTGAGATCGCCAATGACCTGGGGATGATCTGTTCCTTCATGCCCAAGCCCGACCCGAAACGCGCCGGCAACGGCATGCACTTTCACCTCTCGATAAGCAGCGCCGACAACAAGAACCTGTTCCATGACGCCAGCGATCCGAGCGGCATGGGCCTGTCGAAGCTGGCCTATCACTTCGCCGCTGGGCTGCTGGCCCATGGTCCGGCGCTGTGCGCCTTTGCCGCGCCGACGGTCAACTCCTACAAGCGTCTGGTGGTGGGCAATTCCTTGTCCGGCGCGACCTGGGCGCCGGCCTTTATCGCTTTCGGCGCCAATAACCGTTCGGCCATGGTGCGGGTACCTTACGGCCGCCTCGAATTCCGTCTGCCGGACGCAGGGTGCAATCCCTATCTGGTCAGCGCCGCGATCATCGCCGCCGGCCTGGACGGCATCGACCGTCAGCTGGAAATCGACCACGTCTGCAATGAAAACCTCTACAGCCTGAGCCTGGAGCAGATCGCCGCGCGGGGCATCAAGACCCTGCCGCAATCGCTCAAGGAAGCCTGCGACGCGCTCGAAGCCGACCCGCTGTTCGCCGAGATGCTCGGTCCGCAGATCGTAGACGAGTTCATCAAGCTCAAGCGTATGGAGTGGGTGGAATACAGCCGCCACGTCTCCGACTGGGAGATCCAGCGCTACACCGAATTTTTCTGACTGTGTGCTTTGACAACCATTCGGGCACCCGGCACGGCGTCGGGCGTTCACTGCCTCCGAAGGAGACTTGATATGTGTGGAATCGTAGGTCTTTACCTGAAAAATCCGCAGCTGGAATCCCAGCTCGGCAAGCTCTTCGAACCGATGTTGCAGGCTATGACCGATCGTGGCCCGGACAGTGCCGGCTTCGCCATTTACGGCGATGAAGTGGCGGACGGCTGGGTCAAGCTGACCTTGCAGGCGACCACCGAAGGCTTCGACTGGAAAGCCTTGATGGGCGAATTGGAAGGGCGCCTCGGCTGTTCGCTGGACTGGTTCCAGAACGCCAGCGCCGCTGTACTCAAGATCCATGCCGCAGAGGCGCCGGTGCGCCTTGTCCTCACCGAACTGGCCCCGAGCGTGCGCATCATGAGTGCCGGCCAGAGCATCGAAATCCTCAAGGGCATGGGCTTGCCCGAGGAAATTTCCCAGCGTTTCGGCCTGGCCGGCATGCAAGGCAGCCACATCATCGGTCACACGCGGATGGCCACCGAAAGCGCGGTGACCATGGAGGGCAGCCACCCGTTTTCCACCGGCGCCGACCTGTGCCTGGTGCACAACGGCTCGCTGTCCAACCACTTCCGCCTGCGTCAGGAACTCAAGCGCGAAGGCATTCACTTCGAGACCGACAACGACACCGAAGTGGCCGCTGGCTACCTGACCTGGCGCCTGCAGCAGGGCGACTCATTGAAAGAAGCGCTGGACCATTCGCTGGTGGATCTGGACGGTTTTTTCACCTTCGCCATCGGCACCCGCAACGGTTTTGCCGTGATCCGCGACCCGATTGCTTGCAAGCCGGCGATCCTCGCCGAGACCGACGACTACGTGGCCATGGCCTCCGAGTATCAGGCACTGTCGAGCCTGCCGGGCATTGAACACGCCAGGGTCTGGGAGCCGGCACCGGCCACTATGTACATCTGGGAACGCGAGTCAGCTTAAGGAGCGCACATATGAAAACTATCGATCTTTCCACTGCCACCGTGCGTGACCTCAATCAGGCGCTGCATGACCAGGTCAATAACGTGACCGATCACGAGTGGCTGGTGACTCATTCCAACGGCAAGCACAACCTCGCGGTCGGGGTGAACGAAGCCGTCTCCATCGATATCCAGGGCCACGCCGGTTACTACTGCGCCGGCATGAATCAAAAGGCCTCGATCACCGTCCACGGCAACGTTGGTGTCGGTTGCGCCGAGAACATGATGTCCGGCTACGTCCGGGTCAAAGGCAGCGCCTCCCAGGCGGCCGGTGCCACGGCACATGGTGGTTTGCTGGTGATTGAAGGCGACGCAGGGGCACGCTGCGGTATTTCCATGAAAGGCATCGACATCGTCGTTGGCGGCAGCATCGGCCACATGAGCTGTTTCATGGGCCAGGCTGGTCGCCTGGTGGTCTGCGGTGATGCCGGCGATGCGCTGGGCGATTCGTTGTACGAAACCCACATTTACGTCAAAGGAACCGTCGAGTCCCTCGGCTCGGACTGCATCGAGAAAGAGATGCGTGCCGAGCACCTGGAAGAGCTGCAAGGACTGCTCAATCGCGCCGGTTTCGAGCATAAGGCGGCTGACTTCAAGCGTTACGGTTCGGCCCGTCAGTTGTACAACTTCAAAGTCGATAACGCGTCCGCGTACTGATCCGCGCGAGGAGAACAGATATGAGCGACCCGATTAACCAAAAAGCAGCCACTCCAGTGTTGCGTGAGTCCGCGACCTTCGACCGCCTGACCATTCAGGAAATCCAACGTGCCGCCGAGACTGGCATCTACGATATTCGCGGCGGCGGTACCAAGCGCAAACTGCCGCACTTCGATGATTTGTTGCTGCTCGGTGCCAGCGTTTCGCGTTACCCGCTGGAAGGCTATCGGGAGAAATGCGGCACCGATGTGATCCTCGGCAACCGCTTTGCCAAGAAGCCGATCCACCTGAAGATTCCGGTGACCATCGCCGGCATGAGCTTCGGTGCGTTGTCGGCCAATGCCAAGGAAGCCCTCGGCCGTGGCGCGACCATCGCGGGCACGAGCACCACCACCGGTGACGGCGGCATGACCCCGGAGGAGCGCGGCCAGTCGCAGCATTTGGTCTATCAGTACTTGCCGTCGCGCTACGGCATGAACCCGGACGACCTGCGCAAGGCTGACGCCATTGAAATCGTCCTGGGGCAGGGCGCCAAACCCGGTGGCGGCGGTATGTTGCTGGGCATGAAGGTCACCGAGCGTGTGGCCGGCATGCGCACCTTGCCGATCGGTGTCGACCAGCGTAGCGCCTGCCGTCACCCGGACTGGACCGGCCCGGATGACCTGGCGATCAAGATTGCCGAACTGCGGGAAATTACTGACTGGGAAAAACCGATCTACGTGAAAATCGGCGCCAGCCGACCGTATTACGACGTCAAGTTGGCCGTGAAGGCCGGGGCGGATGTGATTGTGCTCGATGGCATGCAAGGCGGGACGGCGGCGACACAGGAAGTCTTTATCGAACACGTGGGGATTCCGATTCTGTCGGCCATTCCTCAGGCGGTACAGGCTTTGCAGGAGATGGGCATGCACCGCAAGGTTCAGTTGATCGTTTCCGGAGGGATTCGCAACGGTGCCGACGTCGCCAAGGCGATGGCGCTGGGGGCGGATGCAGTAGCAATCGGCACCGCGGCGCTGATCGCCTTGGGCGATAACCATCCACGCCTGGACGAGGAACTGAAGAAAATCGGCTCGGCCGCCGGTTTCTACGATGACTGGCAGAACGGCCGCGACCCGGCCGGTATCACCACCCAGGATCCGGAACTGTCCAAGCGACTGGATCCGGTGGAGGGGGGCCGCCGCTTGGCCAACTACCTGCGCGTCCTGGTGCTGGAAGCGCAGACGATGGCCCGGGCTTGCGGCAAATCGCACCTGCACAACCTCGATCCCGAGGATTTGGTAGCCCTGACGGTGGAGTCGGCCGCCATGGCCCGGGTGCCGCTGGCGGGGACCAACTGGGTTCCGGGTTCCGGTACCGGTTACTGACAAAAAACGGTGGGGGCGAGCTTGCTCGCGATGACGGTGGCACAGTCAAAACCGACGCAAGCTGACCCACCGCTATCGCGAGCAAGCTCGCTCCCACAAGGGATTTGTGGCGTGCGCAATGTAAGTGAACGCCCCGAAAAATTGTGGGAGCGAGCTTGCTCGCGATGAAGGTGGCACAGTCAAAACCGATGCAAGTTGACTCACCGCTATCGCGAGCAAGCTCGCTCCCACAAGGGATTTGTGGCGTGCGCAATGTAAGTGAACGCCCCGAAAAATTGTGGGGGCGAGCTTGCTCACGATGAAGGTGGCACAGCCAAAACCGATGCAAGTTGACCCACCGCTATCGCGAGCAGGCTCGCTCCCACAAGTCCTGTTCATGGCATTTATATTCGAGAGGCCGAAAAGGCCCGTATCTCATTCTTTATTGCTCGCTGCCCGACACCCACCTTTCTTCGCAGGAGCTTTGAACATGGTCAATCGTCTTCTCGGCAAATCCCTTCTTGGCTTATTGGCGGCCAGCGCGCTCGCGCCGCTCGCCCAGGCAGCCGACGTCCCCACCTTGAACACCGGCAGCACCGCCTGGATGGTTACTGCCGCGGTGCTGGTGCTGTTTATGTGTCTACCGGGTCTCGCCTTGTTTTACGGCGGTCTGGTGCGGGCGAAAAACATGCTCTCGCTGTTTACCCAGTGCTTCGGCATCGCCGGCCTGGTCGGCGTGCTGTGGGTGATCTATGGCTACAGCATGGTGGTCGACAGCACCGGCATGATTGAGGGGCAGGTGACGTTCAACAGTTTCGTCGGTGGTTTGAACCGGGCGTTTCTGGCGGGCATGACCCCGGAAAGCCTGGTCGGCGACATCCCGGAAGGCGTGTTCGTGACCTTCCAGATGACCTTCGCGATCATCACCCCGGCGCTGATTGCCGGTGCATTCGCCGAGCGCATGAAGTTCTCGGCAGCGCTGTGGTTCATGGCGTTGTGGTTCACCCTGGTGTATGCCCCAGTGGCGCATATGGTTTGGGGTGGTGCGGGCGCTTTGATGCATAACTGGGGCGTTCTCGATTTTGCCGGTGGCACTGCGGTGCATATCAATGCCGGCGTCGCTGCATTGGCGGCGTGCCTGATTCTCGGCAAGCGCAAGGGCTATCAGAACACGCCGATGCCAGCCCACAACCTGAGCCTGACCATGGCCGGCGCGGCGATGCTCTGGGTGGGCTGGTTCGGCTTCAATATCGGTTCCGGTGGCGGTCTCAATGGCACTTCGGGCATTGTCATGCTCAATACGCAACTGGGTGCCTGCGCCGGGGTTCTCGGCTGGATGTTCACCGAGTGGTTCAAGGTCGGCAAGCCGAGTGCTTTGGGCCTGGCCAGCGGTGCCTTGGCCGGTTTGGTCGGCATTACTCCGGCGTGTGCGTATGTGGGCGTCGGCGGCGCGTTGGCCATCGGTCTGCTGTGCGGGGTGTTCTGCTACTTGAGCGTCACGGTGCTGAAGCGCCGCTTCGGCTATGACGACAGCCTCGACGTGTTCGGCTTGCACGGCATTGGCGGAATGATTGGCGCGGTGTTGACCGGCGTGTTCTGCGTGCCGTCCCTGGGCGGGTTGGTGGAAGGCGTGAGCATGGGCGCTCAGGTCGTGGCGCAGATCAAGGGCGTGTTGCTGACGACGGTGTACTGCTTCGCCATCAGTTGGATCATTCTCAAGGTCATCAACGCGGTGATCGGCTTGCGCGCCGATGAGTCGGTGGAGGAGATGGGGCTGGACCTGGCCGAGCACAATGAGCGTGCCTACAACCACTGATCGTTACTGTTCAACGACACGGCCCACCTTCGAGTGGGCCGTTTTCGTGGTGCTCAAATCTCAGCCAGATGGCTGGCGGATTTCTGCTCACGGGCCTGGGCCGCACGCTGCAATTGACTGGCGATCAGGGTGTTCTTCAGCAGATAAGCAATGGTCATGGGCCCCACACCTCCCGGAACCGGCGTGATCGCACGGGCGACGGTGCGCGCACTGGCGTAGTCGACATCGCCCACCAGATGGCTGCCGGATTCGTCAGTAACACGATTGATTCCGACATCGATCACCACCGCTCCAGGCTTGAGCCAACTGGCATCGATCAGCCCAGGACGGCCCACTGCCGCGACGACGATATCGGCCAGTCGACACAACGCCGGGGCATCGACGCTGCGTGAGTGCACCACACTGACCGAACAGTGAGCCTGCAGCAGCAAGGTCGCCATGGGTTTGCCGACGATGTTCGAGCGACCGATGACCACCGCGTGCAAGCCGCTCAAGTCACCGCAGGTTTCGTGTAGCAGGCGCATGCAGCCGCTGGGCGTGCAGGGTGTCAGGACGTCGATGCCTTGCACCAGGCCGCCGACGTTTTCGCGATGAAAACCGTCCACGTCCTTGATCGGATCAATGGCATGGATCACCGCGCCTTCGTCGACATGGACCGGCAATGGCAACTGCACCAGGATGCCGTTCACCGTGGCATCGGCATTGAGCTGCGCAATCAGTTCCAGTATTTGCACCTGGCTGGCGGTTTCCGGCAGACGGTATTCAAGGGAGCGGATTCCGACGTCCTTGGCCCGCAGTAATTTATTGCGCACATAGACCTCGCTGGCCGGGTCTTCACCGACGAGCAGCACGGCCAGGGCGGGGTAAATCTGCTGTGCGGCCAGGAGCAGAACCTCTTCTCGAACTTCGTCAAGAACCTGGGCAGAGATGGCTTTGCCGTCGATAACGCGGGCAAATGCAGGGATGGTGCTGGTCAAAAGAGTCACCGTCGTTTGATTGATAGGGGCGCGAAGTGATCATCGAGGCGTCGTTGCGCCCCGATGATCCATCAGAGACCTGCTGGCAAGGGCGCTCAGGCTACCAGTTGATGGCAGCCGTACACCACCAGTACACCCGCGATCAGCGTGGCATAAGGCAACCAGCCGGCGCGTTTTTGACCGGCATCGGTCTGAATGTACAGGTCGCTGAGCATCGTCTCGGGGAAGCGTCCCTTGTCCTGCACATAGTGGCGGTAGCAGAACACCGGCAGGATCAACAGCGCCAGCAGCAGGCCGGTCATCAGGGTTCCCGCGCCCCAGATATCGGCGCCCAGTCCCATGCATGCCAGGTTGACGAAGCTCAGTACGCCGCCCGCGACCAACAGCACGGTAGGGGCCTTGTACGGGCGGATCCAGTCGGGACGGTCCAGGCGATGGATCCAGCCGGCATTGAGGTTGAGGAAGTTGAAGATGATGTAGCTGACGTTGGACGCGGCGAGCACGAAGACATAGTCGGACATCAACAACAGCAGCAGGTTGAACGACAGATCGGTCCACATCGCGGCGGTGGGCGCGCCATGTTCATTGGTACGGCCCAGGTACTTCGGCAGCCAGCCATCCACCGACGCCTGATACAGGGTGCGCGAGGACCCGGACATCGAGGTCATGATCGCCAGCAGCGTGGCCAGGACCAGCATGATCAGTACGATGTTGGCCACCAGCTTGCCGCCGCCGATGCTGTCCGCCATGACCTGGCCGACGCCCATGCCGCTGTAGATCGCCGGCGACAACAGTCCGCTGTAGACCGCCGGTGTAACCACCGCGCCGCTGGCATCGAGCACCGCCGGGGTCACCAGTTGCCCGAGTCCCAGACTGCCTTGAAACGCCAGGGGCACCAGGGTGAACACCAGAATGCACAGCAGGCCGGCGTAAAAAATGGCCTTGAAGGTGTCACGCTTGGGGTCCTTGAATTCCCGGGTATAGCACACTGCGGTTTCGAAACCGTAAGTGGACCATGCGGCCATGAACAGACCGCCGGCCATCAACGACCAACCGGACATGTCCCAAGGCCCGTCGATCACTTGCCCGGCCGCGTCATGGGCCAGCGGGTACAGGGGCAGGAAGTTGGCTTGGGCCGAATCCCCGGTGAACAACGGCACCACACCCACCAGCAACAGAGGAATCAGCGAGGTCACGCCAAGCACCAGGGTCAGGCGTGCCGAGCGCAAGATACCGCCATGCTGCACGGCGAACACCGTCAGTAAAATCAACAGGCCGATGGCGAACGTCGCGTTGATCCGCAGCGACAGGCCACTCTTGATCCAGCCCAGGTCAAGCAGGGTCAGTTGCCAGGTGTTGATCAGCGCATCAGCGGGAAACAGCGCGGTGAGGATGTAACCGGCTGCCAGCCCTGAACCGATCGACAGCACCGGCGACCAGGCCAGCCAGTTGCACCACACCGAGACCGGTGCGATCAGCTTGCTGTAGCGCACCCAGGCGACCGCGCCATAGACCGAGGCGCCACCGGATTTGTGTGGGAACAGCCCGGCGATTTCGGCATAGGTGAAGGCTTGGATGAACCCGAACAGGATCGATACGATCCAGACGATCCAGGCCGGTTTGCCTACGGTGGCGGCAATCGCTCCGATAGAGAACAGCACCAGCGCGGGCACGCCACTGGCGACCCAGAACGCCCCGCGCCAATCGATCTTGCGGTGCAAGCTGCCCACTGAGCTGGCGGCCTGCGGTACGGCCTCGAACGTAGTCGCTTCCATCTTCGTATTCCCATGTCTGAGTAGAGTGGTAGTGGGGCAGTCAAAGTCGGGTGACGCACAGGCTCGTGTGATCGATCAACTGCGTACCCGGCTCTTGTCCGGGTCGTAGAAAATCGCTGCGGTGACCGTGGCGCTGATGCGCTTCTGAAGGCCATCGACTTTGCCGATCTCAAGCGTCGTGCCGACGTCGGCGCAGGCCACGTCGACCCGGCACAGCGCGATATTGCTGGCCAGCAGCGGCGAGCGGCAGGCACTGGTGATGACCCCGACCTGGGCTCGGCCGCGGTACACCGGGTCGCCGTGGTGGGCGCCTTCATTGCCGCTCAGTTGCAGGCCCACCAGTTTGTGAGCGGGATGGGCGCTGCGCCGCAACAGCGCATCCCGGCCGATGAAATCGTCGGTTTTGCTTTTCAGCGGCACGGAAAAGCCGATACCGGCCTCGAACGGATCGGTCTGGTCGTTGAACTCGTAGCCGGCGAAAATCAGCCCGGCTTCGATGCGCAGCATGTCCAACGCTTCCAGGCCCAGCGGCACCAGGCCCAAGGGTTGGCCCAGTTGCCAGATCCGGTCCCAGACCTGCTCGGCATCCTCGGGCTGGCACCAGACTTCGTAGCCCAACTCGCCGGTGTAGCCGGTGCGCGAGATCATCAGCGGGCAGCCGTCGTAACCGTCCAGGCGGCCCACCAGGAAACGGAACCAGCCCAGGGTCTCCAGGCTCGGTTGGGTCGGTGGGGTCCAGACCATCTGTTTGAGCAGCTCACGACTCATCGGGCCCTGGACGGCCAGGTTGTGAATCTGCTCGCTGGCGGATTTGACCCAGACCTTCATGCCGAGCTTTTGCGCCTGCTCGCGTAGCCAGACCCCGGCGTAATCCTCGCCGCAGATCCAGCGGAAATTGTCCGGGCCCAGGCGCAGCAGGGTGCCGTCGTCGAGCATGCCGCCGTGTTCGTGGCACATCGCCGAGTACACCACTTGACCGACCGCCAGGCGCCGCACATCCCGGGTCAGGCAGTACTGCAGCAGGGCTTCGGCGTCGGGGCCGATGATTTCGAATTTACGCAGGGCGGTCAGGTCCATCACCGCGACACGTTCGCGGCAACCGAGGTATTCCTCGATGGCGCCATAGCCGTCGTAGCGCAGCGGCAGCCACCAATTGCGGTAGTCGATGAAGCTGCCGGTCAAGGCGCTGGTACGTGAGTGGAACGCTGACTCACGGGTAAGGATCGGGTCGGCATCGGCCGTGGTTCGAGTGCTCATGGCGATGGAAAAACGCTCCTTTTCGCTGTAGATGCGGACATGGATATCGGTCGGGTTCCAGCCGTTGGCCGGGTCGATGTCATCCGGGCACGAGGTGCTGCCACACAGCAGATCGGTCATGGCCCGCAGCAGTACGTAATCGCCGGGACGCGACCAGGGCTCGTCCAACGTCATCTGCTGGTGGGCGTCGATCCCGGTATTGAAGAAGAAATTGATCGCCGGCCAGCCATTGCGGGCCTTGATCCCATGGGGCGCGAGCACTCGGTTGAGGTTGTCGCTGCAGTTGTCGTGCCCGAAGTAGCCATGGCTCTCGTAATAGCGCGCGGCGCAGGCCAGGGCGAAGGAATCGTGGCGGCCAACGGTGTCACGCACCACCTCCAGCATCGGTTGCATCTGCCGGTCGAAAAACTTCGAGAACAGCCCCGGTGCCGGGTAGGCGCTGCCGTTCAGGGTGCGGGTCACGGTCTGGTCCAGGTCCAGTTCCTGGCCGCGATCCAGTGCCCTCCGGTCCAGAGCGACGAAGTCCGAGCACTGGCGGCCGGCGACGTCCAGCACCTGCACGTACTGCCCTTTGCCGACGGTGTAACTGTGGGCGGTGCCGGCGCCAATGGTGAACTCGTCAATTAATTCGCCCAACGGTTCTGGCAACGCAGGGAGTAGCAGGGGCGAGGGATTGGCCCGTGTCACCCATGACCTGAGTTCGCTAGGCCGGTATTGCCGGTCAACGGCGGTCGGGCCGGCGGGCGCCGCGATGATCACCAGTAGCTCATCGCTGGCGACGAAGTGGCGGCTGAAGTCGGCGGGGCTGTCCTCGTCCCAGAGTGACGCGGCGCTGGGCAGATGTTGCGGGTCAATCCCGCGTTGGCTCAACGCCTGGCAGATGCGCCGAGCCTGCAAGGTCGGTTCGTTGAGCCGTGCGCCGATAAATCTGCAGGCCGTCGAGCCGCTCAGTGCCCAGGCTGCCAAGGCGCTGCGACCGAGCCTGTCCACGGCCAGCAATTCGCAAGGTTGCCGGCCTTCGAGATCGATCACTTGCAGGCTGTCGCCGGGCTGTAGCGCAACAAGGGTCAGGCCGCCAGCGGCCACCCGATAGCGCTCCAGGGCCGGGGCCCGGGCAAAGAGTCCGGGCTCCCGCGGGCTGGAAACACGAGGTGCGTTCATGGTGAGGCTCCCGGGTCAACCGATCGACTTGACGGACATCGGCGGTTCCGCGAGGTACGCCGCCATGGAGTCGTCAAGGGCATGCAGCCAAGGCGTGTGATGGGGGGGCGACTGGGTGCCAGTCATCAGCGATCGGTAGGACTTGTCGCGGTAACCCATGATGTCGTGGGCCTTGTCGTGCTTCCAGTGCAGGAAGGTGTCGTTGACCGCGGCGATATCGAAGTTCGGGTAATCGGTGGCGTCCACCAGTTGCTGGATATAGGCGCCCTGGTATTCGAACATCTGCTGGTTGGTTTCAAGCTGCTGTTCACGGGCATGCCATTGCTGACTATCGGCGGCCCTTTGTGCCTGGTCGGGTAGGGCGATGCGTTGCAGGATCACGTCGCGGGCGTACCAGGCCTGGGCGTCGAACATGTTGAACGAGTACCACTGGTCCTGCATGCCGAGGTAGATCAGCTGCGGGTTGGGCTCCCAGAAAATGCCCTTGTACAGGTTCATCGGCCATAGCCGGTTGTCGGTCTTGAGGCGCAGTTCGTCCGGCAGGAAGGGGAAGTGATGTTTGTAGCCGGTGCACAGGATCACCGCATCGATGTGCTTGTGGGTGCCGTCGATAAAGTACGCGCGGTTTTTTTCCAGGCGCTGTAACAGCGGTTTTTCTTCCCAGTTGGCCGGCCAGTCATAGCCCATGGGGGCGGTGCGGTAGCAACTGGTGATGCTGCGGGCGCCATATTTGTAGCACTGGGAGCCGATGTCTTCGGCAGAATAGCTGCTGCCGACGATCAGCAGATCCTTGCCCTTGAACTCCAGCGCATCGCGGAAATCGTGGGCGTGCAGGATGCGCCCGCCGAACTGCTCGAATCCGGGGAAGTACGGCATCATCGGCGTCGAAAAGTGTCCGCAGGCGTTGATCACATAGTCGAACTCTTCCGAGGTCTGGGTATCGCTGCCGTGGTCGTGGGCGACCACCGTGAAGCGGCGAGTCTCTTCGTCAAAGGTGACCTGGCGCACCACGTTGTTAAAACGGATGTAGTCGCGAACCCCGGCTTTTTCTACGCGGCCCTTGATGTAGTCCCAGAGCACCTCCCGAGGCGGGTAGGAGCCGATGGGACGGCCAAAATGTTCTTCGAAGGTGTAGTCGGCGAACTCCAGGCATTCCTTCGGGCCGTTCGACCACAGATAGCGGTACATGCTGCCGTGCACCGGTTCGCCGTTTTCATCCAGACCGGTGCGCCAGGTGTAATTCCACATGCCGCCCCAGTCTTGCTGTTTTTCATAGCAGACCAGTTCCGGGATGGGCGTTCCCTGGTCCCTGGCCGATTGAAATGCCCGCAGTTGAGCCATGCCGCAAGGGCCGGCGCCGATGATTGCTACACGTGTGGTCATGGTCGTTTCTCGTGGCTGTGATTCGGAAAAAAGGCTCGCTCAGCGAAAAATCACCGTCTTGTCCTGGTTGATGAATACCCGGTGTTCCAGGTGGTATTTCAGGGCTTTGGAAAGGGCGACGGTTTCGGTGTCGCGGCCGATGGCAACCAGCGAATCAGGCAGGTGGGTGTGGTCGACGCGCTGGATTTCCTGCTCGATGATGGGGCCCTCGTCGAGGTCGCTGGTGACGTAGTGGGCGGTGGCGCCGATCAACTTCACGCCACGGTCGTAGGCCTGGTGATAGGGCTTGGCGCCCTTGAAACCGGGCAGGAACGAGTGATGGATGTTGATGGCCCGGCCGGACAGCTGCTGACACAGGCCGTCGGACAGAATCTGCATGTAGCGGGCGAGCACCACCAGATCGGTCTGAGTGTCCTCGACGATGCGCATCAACTCGGCTTCCTGGCTGGCCTTGCTGTCCTTGGTGATCGGCAGGTAGATGAAGCGAATGCCTTCGCGTTCGGCCATGGCTCGCAGGTCCAGGTGGTTGGAGACCACTGCGGTGATGTGCATGTCCATCTCGCCTTTGCGGTGGCGGTACAGCAGGTCAGTCAGGCAGTGGTCGAACTTGCTGACCATCAGCAGCACCCGGGTCGGTTGACTGCTGCAGAACAGCTGCCACTGCATGTCGAAGCCGCCGGCCAGGTTGCCCAGACCTTTGCGTAGAGCGTCGACATCGCCGGTTACGCCGGTGTTGAAACGAAACACCGCGCGCATGAAAAACTGCCCGGTGAACTCGTCGTCGAATTGCGCCAGCTCGCTGATGTAGCATTGCTGTCCGGCCAGGCAGGTGGTGATCGCGGCAACGATGCCGGACGCTGCCGGGCAGTTGATCTTGAGAATGTAATGTTCGCTGGAAGTGTCCATCGAAGGTCCCTTGGATAAAGTGTTGGAGGCTCAGCCCTTGGCCGTGCGCTTGGTTTTTTCCGGGTCGTCGAAGGGCAGGGCGTGGGTCACGGCGGCGCTTTCCTGGCTGCCGCGCACCTGCAGGGCAACGCCTGGACTCGAGCAGGCGACGCTCATCCGGGCGATGGCCATGGAGCGCTTGCTCAGGCGCGAATACATGCCGCAGGTGATCACCCCGACTTGCTGGTTGCCTTGCCACAAGGTGTCCCCGGCCTCCGCAGCGCGGACGCCTTCGAGCAACACGCCGGTGATCTTGAAGCGCTCCTGGCCGCGCAACCGGAAGTGCTCTTCGGCGCCACGGAATTCGCGCTTGTCCGGGGACACGGTGAAATCCAGGCCCATTTCCCACAGGGTGTCGCCAGCCTTCTGATCGGCGAAGGGGTACATCTGCGAGTTGTCGTAGGGGAAAAACATCAGCGAGCTTTCCACCCGCAACCAGTCCAGGGCGGTAAAGGCGCAAGGGATGATGCCCAGGCCGGCGCCTTGTTCGAGGATCGTGTCCCACAGCGCCGGGGCATCGGCGGCCTTGCAGAAGATCTCGTAGCCGCGCTCGCCGGTGTAACCGGTGCGAGAAATCATCACCGGGCGATCGAACAGGCGGGTTTGCAGGTGATGGAAATAGGGCAGCTGACGGATTCCGGGGACGTGCTCGGCGAGAAAATCCACCGCCAGCGGCCCTTGCAGTGACAGATCGTGCAAGTCGTCATCGAACAGCACCGCCACCTGGCGACCCTGAGATGAACGCACCAGCATTTCGTGGCCACTGCCGGCACCGTGGACCACCATGAAAGCGTTGGGGCCGGTGCGATAGACGATGCAGTCATCGACGAATTTTCCGTCCTCGTCGAGCATCGAGGCATACACCGACTTGCCGGGGTAGAGCTTGGCGATGTCGCGGGTGGTGGCCCACTGCAGCAGGCTCTCGGCGTGGGGGCCGACGTAGTGGACTTTTTTCAGCCCGGACACGTCCATCAGCCCGGCCCGGGTGCGGATTGCCTGATGGTGATCGGCCAGATCGCTGTCGTAGGTCCAGGCAGTGCCCATGCCGTTCCAGTCTTCCAGGTTCGAGCCGAGTGCGCGGTGCCGTTCGGCCAGCGCGGAAATACGCCATGAATGCGTCATGTGAAGATCCTTGTCGGGAAAAGTAGGTGAGGGGTCAGGCTTGCGGGTCGAAGCGGCTCAGCCACTCCACCAGGGTCTGTCGATAACGACTCATGCCCTTGTAGTCGGCGATCGGCTCGGGCAGGTCGCGCAGCACACGGTGCAGGCGGCAGCCCCAGCCGGGCTGGGTGACCAGTTCCTGCATGCTGATCAGGTAGGTGCGGATGCTGAACATCACCGCGTTGCTGCGCGGCAGACGGGCCATCACTTGCAACTCGACCCGCAGGTGAACCTGTTGCCCGACGTTTTCGGCGCTGATGCGGCCGCGGTCGGCGCCCCATTCATGGAAAGTCTCGGGGGAGGAGTCCAGGCGCGGATTGATCGTCAGTGTCCAGTTCAGGCGCCGCACCGGCTGCCCCGTTTGCAGGTTGAGCAGGTACTTCAGCGCGCGGTCGAAGATGCCCATCTGGTGGGCCATGGGCACCGGTGAATGCCATTGCTTGAAACTCATGCCGGCGTCGAAGGCCAGGGACCAGTCGGCCGGGCTGGTGACCAGGCCGGCGTCCATGTACAGATCGCCGTCGCGTTGATCGAGGAGGGCGAAGTCCCCCTGTACCTGTCGGCCAATGAACTCCAACGGTTCGCAGGGCAGGCTGGTGGCATCCCCGAACACAAAGTGCTGATCGATGTTCAGCAGCGTGTTGCGCCAATGCCAGCGATCACCGTCACGCACCAGCGAGAACCACTGCGGATAATCCGCGGCGAGATGTTCCATGAGCATCTGCAACGCATCCCAGGCTGCCACTTGCATGTGCGGCATCACCAGGTAACGGCGCGGATCCTTGTCCAGTACCAGGGCGCGTTCAGCCATTTCCGAACGGTAGTGTTCGTCGATGTCGAACCCGTGTTGGTAAACCGAGCCTGGGTCCCGCGAAATCGCCGGCTCGATGTTCACCGAGTACAGGTAGCTGTCCTCGGTGAAGGGGAAGGGAAAACGGCGGATGGCCGTGGGGCTGTTGCGAAAACTGAAGTCGTCTCGGTAACTCTGCAGGGGGCTTGATTGAATGGTCATGGTCGACTCCTAAAGATCCAGCGAAACGCAAGGGCCGCAGCCGCGGGAGACACAAGGCATGAGAAAGTCAGCCTGCTCGGCGGGGCTCAGGAAACTGTCGCGGTGTTCGATGTCGCCGGCCACATGGCGGGTGATGCATTGGCCACAGACGCCGCCACGGCACAGATTGGGGATCTGCAGTCCGGCGGACTCCAGGGCTTCGAGCAGGCTTTGTTCGGCGCCGACGCGTAAGCGCTGGCCGCTGCGCAGCAGTTCCAGGTCGAAGGGTTGGCCCGGTTGTGCGGCATTGAAGGCTTCCCAATGCACCCGGCCCGGCGGCCAGCCAAGGGCCCTGGCCTGTTGCCGAACCGCATCGAGCAACGGTTGCGGACCACAGGTGTAAACGTGGCTGCCCAGTGGTCGATCGCGCAGGATCCGGCTCAGGTCCGGGCGGCTGGCGTAGGTGTGCAGACGTGATCCCAGCCGTTGTTGCAACGCCTCGACATAGGCATCGCTCAGGCCAGGACGACAGAGGTAGTGCAATTCAAAGTGAGCCTGGCGTTGTTCAAGGGCCGCGATGTAGGTCATGAACGGCGTGATGCCGATGCCTCCGGCGATCAGGATGTGCAGGCTGGCGGTCGAGTGCAGGGCGAACAGATTGGCCGGCGGCGAAATCTGCAGCCTGTCCCCGACCTGGACCTGCCGATGCAGGTAGTGCGAGCCGCCGCGGGAGGCCTCCTGCAGGCGTACAGCGATGCGGTAATGCTGGCTGTCCGCCGGTTCGCTGGTGAGTGAATAGGCATTGCGCAGCTTGCCTTCGGCCAGTGGCAGGTGGACCTGCACATGACTGCCGGGAGAGAAAGCCGGCAGCGGCCCGGCGCACGCCTGCAGGGTGAATTCGCGCACCACTGGGGTAAGCATTCTCGCTGCGCTGACCCGCACTTCGATGGCGGCGCTCATGACCGGACTCCGCCATAAGGCTGGTCGGGGTTGGTGCAGACGCCGAGGTACGCCCCGAGGCGGCGGGAGAAATGTTCGCGGACTTCCAGCCCTACGTCGCAACCGAGGCAAGTCAGCAGCGCCTCTGGCCCGGCGACCTGCGTCAGGCCGCAGTGCACGCAATACACCCGGCGCGCACCGGCAATCGTGCGGGTGATGTCGATCTCGTCATCTTCCATTCCGGCGCTGCGGGCCTCGCCGTGGATGCGCCAGATAAAGGCCTCGTCGCCCATGATGTAGAGATGGCTGCCGACGGTCGCGCCAACCAGCACCTGATGCAGGCGCCGGGAAAAGTCGGCGCTCTCGCCATCCAGCACCAAGGGTTGTTCCAGTTCCCCGGCAAAGGGCGAGCAGGCGGCCGCCGATTGCATGACCACGATGTGCCGGGTGGCGCTTTCACGAGGCAGCGGCTGGCGATAGCGCGGGAGGCTGTGAAGTCGGTCCGGGGCGGCGCTGTGTCTATCCGTCATGAGGATTTTCCTGGCTGATCCGCGTCTGTCGAAGCGCGAGAAAGGTGGCGTTGGATTGGGCGTTTGTTTCCTGTTGGGGAAGATACTTTCCTATGGGGAAAATCTTCTCAATCCGGAAAAAGGGCTATGTCTTTGGAGATAAGCCCTGCGCAACGCTTGTTCGGGGCATGGAAGTTGCTGGTCTTTACTCATGGCTGAGCAACCGGACGGGGAGTTATCGAGAGTGCGAACACGACCGCAGTGGTGGCCGCTCTGGTTGGGGCGTATCCGCCCCGAGCAGGCGCGCAGCGTGCGCAAACTGCTGGCCGGGTTGCCCTTGTGTCAGGTGCACGCTGACGGTGCCTTGTCGGGTTTTCTGGATCGTTTCGAAGCGCTGCTGCCAACCTGCAGACTGAATCTGATCCTCGACGGCGAAGACCTGGGGCCGGCACGGCGCGGATTGCTCGAGGGCTGTCAGGACGTTGCGCGTTGCCCCTGGCGTGACTCGACACTGCCGGATGCGGCTCAGGCCTGTGGGCCTTGCCGGCAACGGGGCGTGCATCGACTGCTGTGTGCCTTGCCGCATAGCGACGATTCGAGCAAAGGGGTGTTGTTGCTCGATACCCCACATCCGGTCCACGCGAGCTGGCGCCAGTTGGTGGAGGAGGCGGCGCAGGCGGTCTGCGTCACGGTGCGCTTGCGCGGCTACACCCGTGAACAACAGCGCAAACAGGCTACATCCCGGCACGGCGCCCTGGCCCGCGAGCTGCATGATTCGGTGGCTCAGCAGTTGGGCTACCTATCGTTCCAGGCGCGTTCGCTGCAGTCGCAGTTGGGCGAGCCCGCGCAGGCCAGCGCCGTATTGCAGGAACTGTGCGGCGGCTTGAGTCAGCTGCAGCGTCAGGTGCGCGAGCTGATCACCAGCGCTCGTCTGACCATGGACGGGCGTTCGCTGCGCCAGGCGCTTGCCGATTCTATCGCCGAGTTCTCGCGACGCTGCATCATCGTTTTTGAACTGGACAATCGCCTGGCTGATGACGCTTTGAGCCCGGAAACCGAATTACAGATTCTGCAGATCATTCGCGAGGCGCTGGCCAATGCGGTACGCCATTCCCATGCGCGGCATGTGCGCATCGAGTTGCGGCAGAACCAAGACGGTGATGCTTCTGTTTCGGTGGAGGATGACGGCATCGGACTGAGCCCGGCCTCAGGGGAGGAAAATCATTTCGGCCTGGCGATTATCCGCGAGCGCGCCGCGAGCATCGGCGCCCGACTGACCATTGAGGCGATCCGCCCGCACGGGGTCCGCGTACACCTTGGACTTCGCCGTCACCAAGACCTGCCACAGGGGAGTTTCGATGGACTGCACGACCTTATTACTGATCGATGATCACCCGTTGTTCCGCAAGGGACTGGCACAGCTGTTCGGTGCCAGTGACGACTTCGAAGTGGTGGGGCAGGCCGCCAGTGGCCGCGAAGGCATCAACCTGGCCGTGAGCCTGGCGCC
Source organism: Pseudomonas fluorescens (assembly GCF_001307275.1). Taxonomy (NCBI): domain Bacteria; kingdom Pseudomonadati; phylum Pseudomonadota; class Gammaproteobacteria; order Pseudomonadales; family Pseudomonadaceae; genus Pseudomonas; species Pseudomonas fluorescens. The sequence continues at coordinate 7,004,032 of NZ_CP012831.1, read as the reverse complement.
ACAGCAGGTTTTGCTTGATCTGCACATGCCCGGTTTGAGCGGTTTGCAGGTGCTCGACGAACTGCGTCAGTTGCGCCTCGATTGCCAGGTGGTGGTGCTCACCGCATCGATGGATCGCGCCGAACTGTTGACCGCCCTGCGCCTGGGGGCCAGTGGTTATGTGCTCAAGGAAACCGAGCCTGATGCGTTGTTGGACTACATGCGCAATTGCCACAAGGGTGCGATCGTTCTGGATTCAACCCTGATTGCGCTGCTGGCCGATCAGGGCGAGTCGATGCCCCGGCCTGCGTACGATTCGGCCCCGCTCGACACCGGCAACCTGACCGAGCGCGAGGGGCAGACCCTGGCCCTGATCGCCGCTGGCATGAGCAATAAACAGATCGGCCGGGAACTGGGGATCAGCGATGGCACGGTCAAAATCTATGTGAGAAATCTGTTGCAGAAGCTCAACCTGCACTCGCGCCTGGAGCTGGCGGCGTGGGTGCACAACGGCACATCGATGAGACACGAGGAGCGTCATTAGATGATGGAACAGGCCGAGGCATTTGGGCAGACACTGCCCTTGCACCTGATGGATCGCTTTCCGGCGGCGTTGCTCCAGTTGAGCGATAACGGACAGATCGTCCATTTCAATCTGGCCTGGGTCGAGCTGATGGATCTGCCGGGTACGGAACGCAACCTCATCGACTATGTGCATCACGAAGACCGTTCGTTGTGGCGCCAGGCGCTGCATGAATTGCGTCGGCGTCCTGAAACCTCGTTCAACCAGCGGTTGCGGTTTGTTCACCCTTCCGGGGAACTGCGCTGGTTCGACATCAGCCTGAAGCGCGGGTCTCAGGGTTTTTATCTGGTGGCCGGCGACATCACTGCGCACAAGCGGCGCGAGATTGCCTTGCAGGCCAGCCAGCGTAGCAGCATGAGCTTGCTCGACAGCATGCCGGGGCTGATCTATCGCGGCCGCAACAACCGCGACTGGACCATGGAATTCGTCAGTGCCGGTTGCCTGCAACTGACCGGATATCCACCGGAGCGGCTGTTGGACAACCATGAATTCACCTACAACAGCCTGATTCTGGCCCAGGATGCCGATTACGTCTGGCGCGAGGTGCAATATGCCTTGTCACGGCAGGAGCCGTTCGAACTCAATTACCGGATTCGCTGCGCTGATCAATCGATCAAGCATGTCTGGGAAAAGGGCGTCGGGATCTATGCCGATACCCGCGAAGTGCTGGGTATCGAGGGGGCGATTTTCGAGCGCAGCATGGATCGGCGAGGACGCTGAATACACCATTGCGCGAGGGAATAACGCCGGGAATCGCACCCGGCGTGACCATCACGTTGCAGCCATTGGCGACGGCGAAGTTGTGCGAGTCCGGGTCGCGGGCGGCGATCCACATCGGCGGGTGAGGTTTGCTGATCGGCTTGGGCACGCTGGGGGACGTGGGGAACTTCCAGATCTCACCGTCATGGGCGCAGTCGCCTTGCCACAGGGCGCGCACCACCGGGACCATTTCCCGCAGGGCCTGGCCACCGGAGGAGGCCGGCATGCGGTCGAACTCTACCTGATAGGCGCCACGGGCCAGACCGACCTCCGCGCAATAACAGCGGCCAGTGCCTGATCAGTCGGATGCCATGTAATATTGAAAGTTTCGTGATCCGGCAAGCGATGTCAACTTCTGGCCGATCAGGTGTTTCCAGTCCTGCTCGAGCCAAATGCTGCACTGCCAGTGGAATGTCGACCTCGTGCAAGTCGACATGTACAGACTAAGGTGCGGAACACTCCTGCACAGCCCCCCTTATCAGCCGCTCGACCAGGTGGGTATAAGCCTCATCAGTCAACGAGCGTTCCTCAAGCCAATCCGGCAGGCAGTTGAGAAGTCGCGTGATGATGGGCCCGGCTGCCGTAACTGTTTCGTGCGCGCTGAACGTATCGCTGAACACCGCGCGCAGAAACGCATGCTCATATCTGCCGCGTTTGAGGATGATGTGTTGCTTCTGGGCGGTATCAAGATAGGCGAAACCCTGTAACGCCAGCCGAAAATGCAGGGGCCGCTCACGGTGCAGGCGCAGGTGGGCGGCAATCAGGTTCGACAGTGGTCGAGGTCCAGCGGTGCGTTGCCGCACAGGTTGCTGGACCAACAGGTGGAGTTCTTCGTAGAACTCTTCGATCAGGTCGAACAACAGGGCTTGTTTGCTGGGGAAATGGTTGTACAGCGAGCCAGGGGCGATGCCCACGTGGCGAGCCAGTTCGCGCATGCTGACCTGTCCGAATCCCTTGCTGACGAAAAGCTCCAGGGCCCGTTCTCGGATCGTGTCATACCCGCCGCAAGTTTCAGTTGTAGACATGAAAGCCACGTCCGGATTTTTTGCCTAGCAATCCTGCTGCGACCATCTCTTTGAGCAGCGGGGCAGGTCGGTATTTCGGATCGCCAAAACCTGTTTGCAGGTTGTCCAGAATTCCCAGCACGGTATCCAGGCCAATGAGGTCAGCCAATGCGAGCGGCCCGATCGGTTGGTTGCAGCCCAGGCGCATGCTCGCGTCGATTGCTTGGGCATCGCCGTTTTCCTGAAGGACGAAAATCGCTTCATTGATCATCGGAATGAGGATTCGGTTGACCATGAAGCCCGGGCGATTCTGTGTGTGGATCGCGGTCTTGCCCAACTGTTCGATCAGTGCCCCGGCGGTGGAACAGGTTGCGTCGCTGGTTTGTAAGCCACGGATCAGCTCCACCAGGCCCATGATCGGCACAGGGTTGAAGAAGTGAATCCCCATGAAGCGTTCCGGGTGTTTGATGCTCGCCGCCAATTGCGTAATCGATAGCGATGAAGTGTTGCTGGCGATCAGGCAATCCAGGCGAGCATGGGTGTCAACCTGCTGCAAGATCTTGCGCTTGAGTAACAAGTCCTCCGTGGCCGCTTCGATCACTACGTCCATTTGATCCAAGTCGGTGTAATGGGTCGAGGTATGGATGCGTTGCAGGGTCTCAATGGCTTGCGCAGGGAGGAGTGTCCCTTTTTCAACTTGCCGGTCCAGGTTTTTTTGCACGATTTGCAGGCCCCGGCCGAGCGCCTGTTCATGGATATCGATGAGCAATAATGTATGGCCGGCTGCCGCACAGGTTTGGGCGATTCCACTGCCCATTGTGCCGGCGCCAATCACTGCAATGTGCTGCAGGGTCATGTTGAGCACCTAAGGTTCGGTGGGAGAGAGTGTGTCGACTAGTCACGCTTCGTGCCGATCATCACGAACAGCGCGCGGGCGATTTGATCGCTCTTGTTACGCCAGGCATGCCGGGTTCCACGCTGGATGACAACCTCGCCGGGCCGGATCAGTTTTTGTTCGCCATTGTCCAGCTCCAGCCAGAGTTCGCCCTGGAGCAGGATGCCGTAGTCGATGGTCGGCGTCGTGTGCATGCCCGGATGGTCCGGTTCGAAGCATTCGAACAAGCCGGGCAGGGCGCCGCCCAATTCCTCGATCATCTGTCCGACATCCGTCGGGTTCTGCATCACGGTGTCCGGCGGAAAATCATAGATTGCCAGACTGGTTTCGCCTGGCCCAGGCACCAGGGAAGGGTGCCCCAGGGTGGGGTCCTGCTGCGCGCCGGCCGTTGAACCGGTGGACCACAGGTGCGCCATGGCATGGCCGGGAATGGACTCAAAGGCACAAGACCGCGGGGCCGAATCATCGCTGATGAATACGGATTGGCCTGTGGCATCCAGGCCGGTGACGACTCTTCGAATTTTCATGGCATTCCCTGGGTTCGGTGGGCGGGCATCAGGGTGCCCGCCGTTGTGTTGAACGGGTTTCGTGAATGTCAGGGACAGATCACGTAGTTGCTGAAGCCACCCTGGCGATTTTCGATACCGGTAATCGCGTCGTTCACCTTTTCCAGGCTGAAGGCCGTGTTTTCGAAGAATGAAAGATCCAGCGTTCCAGACTCCACCATGTCCGCCATGGCTTGTCCTTGACCTGTGGTGAACCAGGCCGAGCCGCTGATCTGGATGTCGTTGTCCATGATCCAGTGCAGATCGATGGGGACCTCACCTGCGATAGCACCGATATTGACCAGATGACCGCCGCGGTGAATGGATTTGAGGGCTTGGGTCAGGGTCTCGTGAGGGGCGCCTGGGCCCAGGGCATCGATCACCACATCGACACCTTCACCGTGTGTCACTTCATTGACCCACTCATTGGTTGGCAGCGTGCCCAGGGTATGGATCTCAATCCGGCCTGGCGCGGCGAGGTCTTTCACGCGTTGGAAGAGCTCCGCGTTGCGAGCTGTGCCGAGGATCTTGCGAACGCCCATCGCCAGGGCCAGTGCGACAGCGCCCAGGCCGAGTGTGCCACTGATGCCGTTGATCAGCAGGACGGTGCCAGGCCCGACATTGGCCTTGAGCATCGCCTTGTAGGCGGTACCCAGGTAGCCCAGTCGCGCGGCAGTCTCGAAGCTGAGGTTATCGGGCAGTTTCACCAGGCTGTATTGCGGCGCAGGGATGTACTCGCAAAGACCACCGTAGGGATAGTCTTCGAACATGCGCGGGCTTTTTGGCGTGAAGCCGAAATAGCCATTGAAGGTGTAGGCCGTGCAGGCGATGGTATTGCCCGCACGACAAGCTCGACACGAACCACAGTGGCGGCCCGGATTGACGTAGACCCGGTCTCCGACCTTGAAGTCGTAGACCTGTTCGCCTACGGCCTCGATGATCCCTGTGGGGTCGAGGCCAAAAGTCGCCGGCAGTTTCGGCAGGGGATTTTGCGGGAACCACTTGACCCAGTTTGTCAGGATGTTGTGGAGGTTGGGGACGATCCCGCATGCCTTGATCTTGACGAGCACTTCAGTTGGACGAATGCCCGGTACGGGCAACTGCTCGATGACCATGGGTTTACCGCCTTCATACAGGCGTGCGGCGCGCATCGTTTTTGCAGTCATGATGTTCTCCGATACTCATATTATTTTTGTCGTAGTGCGTAATCGTGGAGCGACACTTCAAAACCTTGGCGTCAACGTAAGCCGTCTTCACCTCTCACGTCGGCGACCGCCAGGCCGCCCAGTCGCGAATGGATCCTGCCGCCGGTAGCCATGGCCAGGCCGAAAGCGATTTCCCCGCGGCGGGGGCCGTCCCATACCGTCATTTCCGCCACACCAAAATGACTGCGGACATAAGCTGCCTGGATATGCCCCAGCGGAATCATCACCCGGCAACCAGGACCACCGATAGTCTTGCCTGCTGGAACGATGGCCTTGGGGTTGCCCAGTGCCTCACGCATGGCCCAGCCACCGGCTTCGTGCCAGACCGCTCCGTGTTCCAGCTCGCCGTCTTCACCGACAATCGCGCCCTTGCCATAAGCCTGCACTTGCGCGGCGCCGCCCAGTGCCTGGATCAATTGCTCCGACAGTTGTGCGCCTAAACCCCTGAGCTCCTGCATGAATGGCAGCAGGTCTTCTTCATACCTGCCGGCGTAGGGATTGGTGACCACCGCAGTGGCGACCGCAATGCGTAACGGCGTTGATGTGCGGGGGCCTCCCTCGTGGAATATTTCTTCGATGTCCAGTTTGATCTTACGCACCATCACCAGCGACATGCTTGCCTCCAGAACCAGGAGCCTCATGGGGCTCATTATTTTTTTTCGCGATCTTTTGCATTATGCATTTAATGATGTATGGTGCAAGAAATTAGTTTTTATGCACAAAAAACAGGAGAAGAACATGAAGCTGATTTCGTACCGCAAAGAAGGGAGGGCCCATTTTGGCGTCGTGTCAGGTGATGGGGTGGTCGAGCTGACCCGTCGTTTTGCGCAGGTTCCGGACCTCGCCACCTTTCTGGCCAATCGACTGCTGGTACAGGAGGCACGCAAGATCGTCGAGACCGCCCAGGCCGATTATTCGTTTTCCAGCATTCAACTGGAGGCCGTCATACCGAATCCCGGCAAGGTTATCTGTGTGGGCATCAACTATGTGGCTCACGCTGAAGAGGCCGGCCGGAAGGTCGGGGAGTTTCCGGTGATATTCCAGCGATTTGCCGAAACGCTACTGCCCCACGGCGAACCACTGGTCAGGCCAAAAGTCTCGGAGCAGTTCGACTTCGAAGCTGAACTGGCCGTCGTCATTGGGAAAGGTGGCGCGCACATCGATCCGGCCGATGCCATGGACCATGTGGCGGGCTACACCTGTTTCAACGATGCTAGCGTGCGGGATTGGCAGTTCCATACGCACCAGTACGGCATGGGCAAGACGTTCAGAAAAACTGGCGCACTGGGCCCTTGGATCATTCCAGCGTCGGAAATTTCCGATTACCGTACGCTGGTGGTACGGGGCATTCTTAACGGTGAGCAACTGCAGGAAGGCAGCCTCTCGGAGCTGGCTTTCGACATTCCACATTTGATCTCCTACGTGTCCAAGGCGCTGCCATGGAACCCGGGCGACATTCTGGCAACCGGCACGCCGAGCGGGATCGGCTTCAAGCGCAAACCGCCGATTTTCTTGAAACCCGGTGATGTGTTCGAGGTGGTCATCACTGAAATCGGGACCCTATCGAACGGCGTCATTGACGAAGCCTGAGCGTTGTCCTCTACACAATCATAAAAATTGGAGGTTCCACATGCCCGCGTTACCCACTATCAATTTCACCCATTCCGGCGTGTTCTGTTCAGACCTGGATCGGATGGTCGACTTTTACTGTCGCGTCCTGGGTTTCATCGTCAGCGACAAAGGCGTGGCCTCGACCGGGCATCGCCTGTTTTTCATGACGCAGAATCCGGAGCTGCACCATCAGGTCGTGCTCTTTGACGGCAAACCTGTTGATCTGCCATTCAACCCGATCAATCAACTGTCGTTCCTGCTCAATTCGTTGGATGACCTGAAGGCCTACTACCAATTCGCCAAAAAAAGCGGCATTGAGGGCATCGCCCAAGTGGATCACGGGAATGCCTGGTCGATCTATTTCAAGGACCCTGAAGGCAACCCCGTCGAGATGTATGTGGATACACCGTTCTATACCGCTCAGCCGTGCAAGGAACCGCTGGATCTCGAGTTACCGACTGAGGTCATTCTGGCCCAGACCGAGGCGATGTGCATACGCCGTCCAGGGTTCCAGACACGGGCGCAATGGATGGACTCCATCCGCGCGAAAATCGAAGAACAGCGGGTCCGGATTGCCTGATCGTTCCGTCCGATAAAGGCGATGCCTGGTTGACGAGCAGGCGTCGCTATCGGCATCAACCAACACGCGCAATCGATAACTACAAGAAGCGGAGTAGACGATGGACTACGATGTCATCATTGTTGGAATGGGACCGGTGGGCGCGTTGTGCGCCAATCTGGCCGGTCTGTGGGGGCTCAATGCCCTGGTGGTGGACAAGTGCGAAACGGTCTACGCCAACCCTCGGGCCATGGGCTTTGACCATGAGGTGATGCGCGTCTTCGGCAATATCGGCCTGGCTGACGATATTGCCGAACATGTCATGCCTTATCGCCCCTCGGAATACCGCACGACCGGTTCACAATTGATCAAGCGCATTGACGCTGCCAAACCGCCGTTTCCACTGGGCTGGGCGCCAAATTATGTGTTTTCCCAGCCGCCGGTGGAGCGCGCCCTTCGCGACAAAATTGCCCGTTTCAAATCGGTAACCGTTGAGCTTGGCTCCGAGGTGCTGTCGGTCGACTCCGTCGAGTCCCAGGCTAATGTGCGCATCCAGGCGAAGGACGGAACAGAACGCACGGTCACGGCGACCCATGTGCTGGCCTGCGATGGCGGCACCAGCCCGATCCGCACCCGCTTGGGGTTGAAGATGGACGACCTGGCGTTCGACGAGCCGTGGCTGGTGGTCGATGTGATCCTCAACGAAGGGGCGGGGGAGGACCTGCCGAAGACGAACGTTCAGTTCTGCGAATTGGCCAGGCCGTGCACCTTTGTCGTCGGCCCCGGGCGTCATCGTCGCTGGGAGTTCATGATCAATCCGGACGAGCAGCCTTCGGAAATCTCAAAGCCTGAAACGATCAAGAAGCTGATTGCCCGCTGGTTGCCAGAGCAGGACTATCAGTTATGGCGGGCTTCGGCGTACCGATTCCATGCATTGATCCTGGAGCAGTGGAAAGCCGACCGGGTGTTCTTTCTCGGGGACGCGGCCCACATGACGCCGCCATTCCTGGCGCAAGGCATGTGCCAGGGGATTCGCGATGCCTTGAATCTGGTCTGGAAAATCGCCCTGGTGAAAGAAGGGCTGGCGGCTCCGGATTTCCTGGAGACCTATCAGATCGAGCGTATCCCTCATGTGCGCCAGACCACCCTGGCGGCCAAGGAGTTCGGCGGTGTGATCTGCGAGCGCGACAGCGAGAGAGCCGCGAACCGGGATACACGGCTGATCGAACATATGAAGGAGAACCCGGGCGGGACCATCCGGCAATCGCTGATCCCCGGTCTGTCCCAGGGGTTTATCGCGCAAGTGTCGCCGGCCGGTGAGCTGTTTCCCCAGCCAATGGTGATCAACCATGTCGGCAAGCAGGCCTTGCTTGATGAGTTTACCGGCCAGGCGTTTCGTGTGGTCGTTGCCCCCGGCTTCGATGCCACTGCGTTGTTGAGATGCCTGCGCAGCAGCCAGTCGCTTAAAGGCTTGCCTATCCACGTCGTGCGGTTGGTCAACCCTGAGCAATCAGGAGCCCGCGCTGCCGATGAGTACCAGGAAGTCGATGGACTGCTGGCGCAATGGCTGGAACAGCGAGGGTGCAATGTGGTGATCGTGCGGCCCGATCACTACGTATATGGCGGGGCGGTGACGGTGGCCTGGGCGATGGAGTTGCTCGAGGGCATGGAGCTTGCGCTGTGGTGCAAGCCGCCGCAGAAACCCACGCCGGCCCAAGGCGGCGTCTGCGATAAGACGATCAGGTTCGCACAGGCTTAAAGCCTGAAAGGCAACACGCTCTTCGCCTGGCACGGTCCACGAACACAGTGCCAGGCGAAGGGTTTTTTGTGATGTGTCATTAAGTCTATTGAAGCGTGGCTTGTCGGCGTTCTATGGCTTCGACAATCCGGCCCAGGGTTTCCTGGATGTGATTGCGCAGCAAGGTGACGGCTTTCTCGGTGTCGCGAGCAAGGGCCGCGTCCATCAACTTCTGGTGCTCGTTGCCCTTGTGCCGCTGGGTGACCCGCTGCTGGGCGGAAAAGCGCCGGTAGCGTTCGGCCCGATCAAACAGCGAGTCGATCATCTTCAACAACAACGGCGAGGGGCACGCCGCGAACAGGGCGAAGTGAAAGGCCTTGTGTCGGGTCGACCATTCATCATCGAGCACCAGCACACCGCTTCCGAGTTTTTTCTCGACCAGATTCAGGCGGTGAAAAGCCCCCAGCACATCGGCTTCCCAGGCATCGTCGCCATGCGTAATGGCATCGGCCAACGCCTCGCACTCCAGTAGGCAGCGCATGCGTGTGATGTCGCGAAAATCAGTGACGGAAATGGGGGCAACCCTGAAGCCCTTGTTATCGCTGGCTTCGACCACGCCATCCTGGGTCAATCGATTGAGGGCTTCACGAATCGGCGAGCTGCTGAGGCCGTAGGTCTTGGACAACTCTGCGACCTTGAGTTTTTCGCCGGGAGCCAGCTCACAACAGACGATCGCTTTTTTCATCTTCGTCAACGCGACATCGATCAGCGGAATGCTGGGGGAGGGAATCATGGTCGGAGCCGTCCTGAAATTTGCACCAAACGGATTTTATGCGCAAAACAGACTTTAGTGCAAAGGCTGATTTATCCCCTTGACTTTGAATTTGCGCAGGGATAGTTTTTGTGCACAAAATATATTTAAGTGCAGTAATGATATTTTTACGCATAAGCAGTGCCAGCGGTATTCGCGGCCAAGGCTGCGAGTGGATGACCTTTTACAAAAACAAAAAACAGGAACATCTCCATGAAAACAGCCAACCAGCGGTTCTGCCCGTTGCCGGTCTCCAGCCTTGCTTGCACTGTCAGTGCAACGGTACTGCTGAGCCTTTCAACCCAGGTGCAAGCCTTCCAGATCGATACCGGCAACCCCGACCTTTCGGCGACGTGGGATAACACCATCAAGTACAGCAATGCCTGGCGTGTGAACAAGCTCGATCACAAAGTGGCAGTGGGCCCGGGGACCTCCAACAGCAATTCCAATCTGGACGATGGCGACCGAAATTTCGACCGCGGGCTCATTTCCAATCGCCTGGACCTTCTTTCCGAGTTCGACATCAAGTACAAAGACGTCGGTGCGCGCCTCAGCGCAGCGTCCTGGTACGACAATGTCTACAGCCAGGACAATGACAACGATTCGCCGGGCACCGCCAACTCGGTGAGTGTCGACCACGACGAGTTCACCAGCGACACTCGTCGGATCCACGGTCAACGCACTGAAATCCTCGATGCCTTTGTCTACGGCTCGACGGAGATCGGCACAACCTCGTTGTCCGGGCGGCTCGGGCAGTTCACGCAGATCTACGGCGAAAGCTTGTTCTTTGGCGCCAACGGCATTGCCAACGCCCAGTCCACCGTGGACCTGGTGAAGCTTCAGTCAGTCCCCGGTTCTCAGTTCAAAGAAATCCTGATGCCCACCAAGCAGGTGTCCGGCAACTGGCAACTGAACGACACCGTGAGCGTTGGGGCCTACTACCAATTCGAATGGAACAAGACCCGTTTGCCCGCCGCGGGTAGCTACTTCAGCGGCGCGGACTTTGTGGGTGAAGGCGGGGAGCGGGTGTTCTTTCCAACCGGTGAACTGCGCCATGGCAAGGACAAGGATGCAAGGGATTCCGGGCAGTTCGGCGCGCAGTTGAAGTTCGCTGTGGATGACTGGGAGTTCGGTCTCTACGCCGCGAAATATCACGAAAAGACGCCGGTGTTTTACTTCCGTCCGGCCGCGCTGGTGCCGGGGGCCGATGATTCGTTTATCAATGTCTATCCCGAGGACGTGAAGGTCTTCGGCGCGAGTTTCAGCACGCTGGTGGGCGAAGCCAATATCGCCGGTGAGACCTCCATCAGGCTCGATACGCCCTTGGCAGGCGTCGGCGGCACCATCATCACTGGCATGGATGCCGACAACGATTCCAACCCCGCGTACCCCATCGGTCGGTCGTGGCATGCCCAGGTATCGATGATCAATGTCTATGGAGGATCGGCTCTGTGGGACGGCGCTTCCTTGGTGGGTGAACTGGCGTTCAACCGACGGCTGAGCGTCACCAAAAATGCCGATCAGTTGGACCCCAACACCACGCGCGATGCATTCGCCATGCGCTTCACGTTTGAGCCGCAATATTTCCAGGTCTTTCCCGGCATCGATGTCCAAGCGCCGATCACCCTTGGCTATAACCCGTCCGGGCGTTCTTCCGTCACGCCGCAGGCATTTGGACCGGAACATGGCGGCGACCTGACGCTGGGTCTCAAGGCCGATTACAAGAAGCAGTGGTACGCCTCGCTGAGCTACACCAACTTCTTTGGCGAGGCCGGGCCGGTTATCAACTCAGCCAATTCCTTCACCTACCAGCAAAACATGAAAGACCGGGATTTCGTGGCGTTTTCGATCCAGCGAACCTTTTAAGCAAAGAACAGGCGGGCCCTGATAATGATAAAAATTAAACTGCTGTTGCTGTCCACTCTGTCGATCTCCCTGTCTGTCGGTACCGCGCTGGCGGCGGTCAGTCCCGATGAGGCGGCGAAGCTCAAGACGACGCTGACGCCCATGGGGGCCGAAAAAGCCGGCAACGCCGATGGCTCCATCCCGGCCTGGACCGGCGGCCTGACCAAGGATGTCGCCGGGGCCAAGTTCGGCGATGTGCCTGCCGATCCGTTCCCTGGCGAAAAACCGCTGTTGCAGATCACTGCCAAGAACGCTGCGCAGTACGCCGACAAATTGAGTGAAGGAACCAAAGCCCTGTTGGCCAAGTTCCCGGACACCTTTCACCTTGATGTCTACCCGACTCACCGCAGCGCTGCGGCGCCGGACAGCGTCTATCAAAACACCTTCGCCAACGCTACTGGCTGCAAGACCACCAGCAATGGTTTGTCGGTAGAGGGCTGTTACGGCGGTATCCCGTTCCCGATCCCGAAAAACGGCAACGAGGTCATCTGGAATTTTCTGCTGCGGGTTGAAGCCGAATCCATACAGATGGGCTACGCCAACGTCATCGGCAACGCTGATGGGACTCGGACGCTGGCCAGTCGTGGCGTGGAAAACTGGCAATACCCGTACTACTACAAGGACGGCGCTGCGGATAAATGGTCCGGGCAGTATGCGCTGCTGCGTTTCCTGACCAGCGAGCCGCCGTTCAAGGCCGGGGAATCACTGGTGACCCATGACAGCATCAACGCCCAGCAGCCGCGGGAGGCCTGGCAGTACCTGGTCGGCCAACGCCGTGTGCGACGGGCGCCTACCGTGGGTTATGACACCCCGGACTTCGTCGCTTCGGGCGCCAACTATTTTGATGAGGTGCACGGCTTCATCGGTCATCCGGATCGCTACGACTGGAAACTGGTGGGCAAGAAAGAACTGTACATCCCTTATAACAACAACAAGTTCCACGCCGAAAAACGCGACGATGCCTTTACCGCCAACCACCTCAATGCGGACAAGGTGCGCTGGGAACTGCACCGTGTCTGGGAGCTGGAAGCCACGGTGGCGCCGGGCAAACGCCACGCCGTGCCCAAGCGCCGATTCTTCATCGACGAAGACAGCTGGACCATCTCGCTGGTGGATGGCTACGACGCCGAGGGCAAACTCTGGCGTGTCTCCCAGGTACTGCCATTCGTGGTGCCGGCCATCCCAGCGGTGGTGGTCAAACCTGTGGTGATCTACAACCTGCAGGCCAAGACCTACAGCGTCGTCCAGGGTCTGAACGGGGAAACCTACAGCGTGATACCGCGCAAACCCGAGAACTTTTTCACCGGCACCGCGGTGGCATCCGGGTCGGTTCGCTGAGCCTCGCAACGGTTGATCAATACGTTTGTTTTCTGGAAGCGGTGCACGGTCATCGCTTCCAGAGAGCGGCATCATCGAGGTTCAGACATGCCTACTTTCTATTCCGGCCCTATAAAGGCCTTCATTGCCAGCCTGTGGATGGTGACGACGTTTTATGGCTCGGTCGCCGTAGCGCAAACGACGGGATTGTCCCAGCAACCGGCGATTCACAGCGCGATGGCAACGCAATCGGTCATGCTCAGTGTGGCCCGGGCAGGGCAGCGGTTGGTGGCCGTGGGCGAGCGGGGTTTCATCATCGTATCGGATGACAACGGGGCGACCTGGCAGCAAGTCGGCTCGCCGGTCAGCGTGACGCTGGTCAAGGTGCGTTTCATCGATGACAACCAGGGCTGGGCAGTCGGGCATGCCGGCACCGTGCTGCACAGCCAGGATGGCGGTTCGACCTGGGCGAAACAGCTCGACGGTGTCCGAGCCGCCGAAATCGAACTGGAGCAGGCCCGGCGTGACACCGATGAGCGGGCCCAGGAGCGTCTGTCCCAGGCTCAGCAACTGGTAGATGAAGGGCCTGACAAACCGCTGCTCGACCTGCTTTTCCTGGACGCGCAAAACGGTTGGGTGGTGGGGGCCTATGGCTTGGCTTTCGTCACCCATGATGGCGGGCTCAGTTGGCAGTCCATTCGTGCCCATGTCGATAATCCAGACGGATTACATCTCTATGGCATCGCGCGGATAGGAGCCGATGTCTTCATCGCTGGCGAGCAAGGGACATTGCTGCGCTCCAGCGACACCGGCCAGACCTTCGAGGCGCTGACGCCGCCTTTCGAGGGAACGATCTTCGGTCTCGCATCGGCCGCCAATCATTCGATCCTGGCGTTCGGACTGCGTGGCAAGGCCTTCGAGTCCCGGGATCGCGGCGAGACTTGGAAGCATCTCGACACCTTGCAGCCGGTGACGTTGACCAGCGGCCTGCGTCTTGATGATGAATCGGTCCTGCTGGCGGACGAGTCGGGTCGGGTGCTGCGTTTTGCCGATGGCGACACGCAAGCCGCTGTCCTTCAGATACCTCAACCTCGTTACTTCACGGGCATGACGCAAGCGGCGAACGGTGACCTGATCATCAGCAGCACGCGGGGCATGCTGTCGTCCGCCATAAAAGTGGCATCGTCGGAGTCGCCACAATGAACAGTTTTACGCACTCTGCCGAACACTCGCCTGCGTTTGCATCACCTGCCTTTGATCCTGCTTCCGGGACCCTGGTCGAGCGATTGTTGTTCAATCATCGCAGCATCGTCTTGGGCATCTGCGTGTTGCTCAGCCTGGTGCTCGGCTATCAGGCGTTGAGTCTGAAGCTCAATGCCGCCTTTGAAAAAATGATCCCGACGGATCACCCCTATGTGCAGAACTATCTGCAAAACCGCAGTCAGTTGGGGGAGGGTGGCAACACATTGCGGATTGCGATCGAGGCCAGACAGGGCAGCATTTTCAGTGCCGAGTACCTGGAAACGGTCAAGAAGATCAACGACGAAGTGTTTTTGCTCCCCGGTGTCGACCGCTCCTACATGAAGTCCTTGTGGACGCCGGCCACGCGCTGGATCGGCGTGACCGAGGAGGGTTTCGATGGCGGTCCTGTCATCCCGGACGATTACGATGGTTCGGCCAGCAGTCTGGAACAGGTGCAGCAGAACATCGAACGGTCGGGCGAGGTGGGGCGGCTCGTGGCCTCCAATTTCAAGTCCAGCATCGTGCTCCTGCCGCTTCAGGAAAGCGCCTCGGATGACGGTACCCCACTGGATTACAACGCACTGTCAAACCGACTCGAACAGATTCGGACCAAGTACGAAAACCAGAACATCCAGATTCACATCACCGGTTTCGCCAAGGTCGTGGGGGACTTGATGGACGGCATGCGGCAGATGCAGCTGTTCTTCGCCGCGACCTTGGTGATCTGCGGGCTCGTGTTGTTCTGGTACACCCGTTGTGTACGTAGCACGGTGCTGGTGCTGCTGTGCTCGATCATCGCGGTGGTCTGGTTGCTGGGTTTGCTGCCGACACTGGGGTTCGACCTGGATCCGTATTCCATCCTGGTTCCGTTCCTGGTGTTTGCCATCGGCTTGAGCCATGGCGCCCAAAAAATGAACGGCATCATGCAAGACATCGGACGCGGTGCCGACAAGCTGGTAGCGGCGCGCTTTACCTTTCGCCGGCTGTTTTTAACCGGGTTGATGGCGCTGGTGGCGGACGCCGTGGGCTTTGCAGTGTTAATGATCATCAAGATCCCGGTGATCCAGGACCTGGCCGTTACCGCGACGGTCGGTGTGCTGACGCTGATTTTTACCAACCTGATCCTGCTGCCGATCCTGTTGTCATACACCGGCGTGAGCAAAGTGGCGGCGCAACGGGAAGCGGCCAACGACCGGTTTTCCAAGCTGGACGCTCATCACGCCCGGCATCCGCTCTGGGCTTTCCTGGATCGCTTCACCGAACGCAAATGGGCCAGCGGCGCGATCTTCATCGGCGTGGTTCTGGGTGCGCTGGGCTTTGCCATCAGCCTTCACGTCAAGATTGGCGACTTGAATCCTGGAGCACCGGAGTTGCGTCCTGAGTCGCGCTACAACACCGACAACCGCTTCATGGTCAGCAACTTCTCCGCCAGCAGCGACAAGTACGTGGTGATGGTCAAGACCCCGCAGTACGTCTGCGCCAATTACCAGACGTTGGTAACGGTGGATGCTCTGGAGGCGCAGTTGCAACAGTTGCCGGGCGTGGTGTCCACCACCTCCCTGGCGGCACTGAGCAAACAGGCCGCGGCCGGGATGAACGAGGGCAGCATGACGTGGTACGAGATACCGCGTAACCAGGGGCTATTGAACGCGATCATCACTCGTGCACCGCGGGAGTTGTTCAACCAGAACTGCGATCTGCTGACCGTGTATGTCTACTTGACGGACCACAAGGCCGATACGCTCACCCGCGTGGTGCAGACGGTCGAACAGTTCGCGGCAAGCCATGACAGCGATCAGATTCAGTTCCTGAACGCGGCGGGTAATGCCGGTATCGAGGCGGCCACCAACATCGTCGTGAAACGTTCGAATGTGCAGATGTTGTTCATGGTGTACGCAGCGGTCATTGCCCTGTGTTTCATCACGTTCAGGTCCTGGCGAGCCGTGGTCTGTACGGTGTTGCCGTTGATGCTCACGTCCGTGCTGTGCGAAGCCTTGATGGTGGGGCTCAACATCGGTGTAAAAGTGGCGACCCTGCCAGTGATCGCCTTGGGGGTGGGAATCGGTGTGGATTACGCGCTCTACATCCTCAGCGTGACGCTTGCCAACCTGCGCAATGGTTCCAGCCTGTCGGATGCCTATTACCTGGCGCTGTTATCCACCGGCAAGGTGGTGGTGATGACCGGGATTACCTTGGGGGTGGCCGTGACCACTTGGGTACTGTCGCCGATCAAGTTCCAGGCCGACATGGGCATTTTGCTGGGCTTCATGTTCGTCTGGAACATGGTGGGGGCGCTGATCCTGGTGCCCGCGCTCGCGCATTTTCTCCTCAAGCCCAAGCCACAGACCGTGAGTGTTTAAATGACCGCAACGATAAACCTCCTGGGCTTGTCCGGCAGTTTGCGCCAAGAGTCGGCCCATACGGCGATCCTGCGCACGGTGGCCGAACGGTTGCCTGAACATGTGCAGTTGACGCTCCACGAATTGAACAATGTCCCGCCGTATAACGAGGATGACGATGGCGCCCATCCACCACCGGCCGTGATTGCCTTGCGCGCTGCTGTGGCGGCGGCCGATGGGTTAGTGATCGGCTCGCCGGAATACAACCACGGTATGTCCGGCGTGTTGAAAAATGCGCTGGACTGGTTGTCCCGTCCTCATGGGAAATCGGTACTGCAGGGCTGCCCGGTATTGAGTTTCACTGCCTCGCCGGCGTTCACGGGTGGGGTGCGCGCGCATCAACAGCTCAATGAAACGCTCTGGGCGATCCAGGCGCTGCAGGTCGTTTATCCGCAGATCGTGATCGGTAACGTGACCGGCAAAATAGATCAGGGGCAGCTACGGGACGAATCAGCCCGGGCTTTTTTATTGGATGGAGTTGGCGTGTTGATCACGCAGATCGCTAACGCGCCTATGAGGGGACGTTCACGTTGTTCTTGATGCCCGCTGGAAACGAGTCCGGAATTAGGTTGATGGTCAGTGCCCAGACCTCCGAGGGGCTGTGGCGGTGGGAGGGCTCAGGGGGGTAATCAAGGAGCTGGAGCCTGCCCACTGGACATGTCGGCTGCTGCCTTTTTGATTGGCTGAGCAGTGGGTGCCGCGCCCGGCTGCAGGCTACGCAAGGGGCCGAAGGCCAGCCCCAGGCTGGCCAGCAGCACATACAACAGGCCAGCCGCGGCAAACAGCAGGCTCAGGCCGCCCACCTTGCCCGTTCCCAACAGCGGCGCCAGTCTGGCCTGCCACTCTCCGGCTTTACTCATCCATGTGATCGCCCAGCCGTCGGCCAATGCGCCGGCGCCCAGGGCGCCAATGGGCATTGCCAGCAGGCAAACCATCTGCCGGGCCGACAAGACCCGGCCGAGGGCGTCGGCGGGCAGGCTGCGTTGCCAGAAACTTTGGTCGCTGCTGGTGCTCAGGGAAAAACAGCCGAACGCGACGAAGGCGGCCACATACAGCACCACCGGCGAAGCGCTGGCGCCGATGGTCAGGACGGCGGCGCCGAGCAGCAGGTCGGCCAGCAATACAGTGCGGATCAGCCGTGCCGGCGGCCGGGCCACCACCCACAGCGAGCCGCCGAGCATGCCCAGGCCACCGCAGGTCATCAGTGTGCCCAGTACCAGCACCGAGTGGCGCTCCAGTACCAGTGGCGACAACAGCGCCGAGGCCAGGCCGAGCATCAAGTGCTCCAGCCCGAGGTAGGCCAGCAACGCCCACAGCGCCGGACGCCCACGCAGCACCGCTAGGACCACCGACGATCCGCCCTCGGCGCCGACGCGGACCTGGCCGGTGCCGCGCACGGCGCTGACGAACAGGCCGATCCAGACAAGAACGGTGGCGCATAACAGCACGGCGCCAAGGTCCAGCAACAGCACCCCTGCCACCCCGACGCTGCCCAACAGCAGCGCCGCCAGGGTGGGGGCGATCAGCTGTGGCAAGCCCACCATCAACTGCATCAGGCCATTGGCCCGGCCGATCGCCTGGGGGCTGCGCAGAAGTCGCGGGATGGCCGCCTGACACACCAGCATGCGCACCACCAAAGTGCTGGAGTTCACCGCGGCGAAAGCGTACACCTGCCAGCGGTCCAGGGCGTTGGATTCGAACAGCCACCAGAGCGCCAGCGCCGCCGCGCCGCTACAGGCTTCCACGCCCAACAGCAGGGCACGCGCTTCACAGCGGTCCACCAGCCAGCCGGCCAGCGGCGCCAGCAGCAGTCCGGGCAAGGCTGACAGGGCGATGACCCAGGCGTAGTCGGTGACGCTGCCGTGTTGCTGCAGCAACCAGATCCCCAGGCTGAATGCCGCCAGGGCCGAGCCCAGGGTGGACGCGACCTGGGCGCCCCAGGCCCACAGCCAGGGGCGTAGCGAAGGTTCAATCGCCATGGTTTGGCAGTGCCTCGATCACGGGCCAATGGTGGCACAGCAAACCGGCGAGGGCCGGCGCCGCGCGAGACTTGAGAATCGACAAATGATTGCAATCCTCGAGAACGTGCCGCCTGCAGTTAGGCGCGAACGCCTCCCAGCGTCGCGCCGGGTCGTCCGGTTCGGCGCTGTGCTGGCCAGCCTCGACCAGTACCACGGGCCCCGGGTAGGGCGGTGTTGGCTGGTACTGCGTCGCCAGGTTGGCCTGGAGCACCCGCAGTGGCCCTTGCAACGCCTCGGCTCGGGCCTGCGCCGGCATCAGCCCGACCGCTTGCATGCTCGCCAGCAGTTGAATGCATTGCTCGTCGACTTCGAGGCTGGCGAGGCGGTCGATGTCCAGGCCCAGGTCGCGCCCGGCATCCATCTCCAGCAAGCCGACGTAACGGGCCAGGGCGTGGCGCGCGTCGCTGGCCAGACGCGGGCCGGGCGCGCGGCTGTCGAGCAGCAACACCGGTGCCACCAACGCGCCCTCGGCCAGCAGCTGACGGGCCACTTCGAACGCCAGCCAGCCGCCGAACGAATGGCCGAGCAGGTAATACGGGCCATCCGGCTGCTGTCTGCGGATCTCCTTCACATAGGCGCTAGCGGCCGCCTGCACCGTCCCGTGGGGCTCGCAGCGCCCATCGGAGCCGCGGGCTTGCAGGCCGATCACGTTCAAGCGCCCATCCAACTGCTGGATCAGCGGCACGAAGCTGGCGACGTTGGCCCCGGCACCGGGGATCATGAACAGGCAAGGCGCCTGCGCCGCGCCGGTCTGCAAGACAAAGCCGATACGGCCGCCGCGCGGTTCGTCGACATCCCGTCCGGCCTGGCTCAAGGCCTGCTCCAGCGCTTGGGCCAGGTGTCGCAGCGGCTCGGGGTCACGCATGATCGACCAGTGATCACCCTCGATGCGTTGCTCCACCAGATCGTTGCCCAGCAGAGCCTGCCAATCGGCCCCAAGCCCGTTCGGGCTGGACAATCCCGGCACAGGCGAAGTCGCGCTGAACAAGTGCACCGGCAGGCCCAGGGGCGCCGGCCTGTAGCGGACCATGGCGTTGCGCAGGGTCAGGTTGAGGCGGGCGCGACGGTCCAGTGCCTGGCGGTCAAAGCCGCCGGGCAGCCAGCCATGTTCCTGGGCCGTGGTGATCAGCGCATCAAGGTCGAGGCCTGCGTGCCAGGCGTCCCCCGGCTCCTGGCCGGCCCCATTGCGCCAGTGCTGCGTCAGATAAGCGAGCAGTTGCTGGCGCAGTGCGTCATCGTCCAAATCCAGGGTCACCGCCGCGGCGCGCAGTGCGCCCGGCTGGCTGCTGTCGATCAGGCCAACGAACGCCACCGGACAATCCTCGCCTCGCAGTTGGCGTGCCATTTCATAGGCCAGCAGGCCGCCCGCCGACCAGCCGGCGAGCCGGTATGGGCCCTGGGGTTGGACCTTGCGCAGCAGCGCGATGTAACGGCTGGCGAGCGTCTCGTTGCAGATGCCTTGCTCCAGTTCGGCGGCGGCTTGCACCGCGTATATCCCCAGCGCCGGGTCCAGGTAGCGGGCCAGGCGAGCGTAGGGCAGCGCCTCGCCGGTGCCTTCGTGGATGAAGAACAGCGGGGCCCGTTGGTCCGTGCCGGCGCGGATGCACAGTAGCGCCTGCTGGTCGACGGCCTGGGCATCCAGAGGCCGCACTTCACGAGCCAGTGCCGCCAGGTCCGCGGCGTTGAACAAGTCGCCCACGGACACGCCCAGGCCTTGTTCGCGCAGGGCGTCGAGCATTTGCACCAGCAGCAGTGAATGGCCGCCGAGGGCAAAGAAATTGTCCTCGCGACCCACCTGCTCGACCCCCAGCAACCGTGCCCAGAGTTGTGCCAGCAAGCTTTCCGTGGCGCCTTGGGGCGCAGCGTAGGGACGCTGTTGCAGGGCTTGCCGGTCAGGCGCGGGCAAGGCGCCGCGGTCGACCTTGCCATTGGCGGTCAACGGCCATCGTTCCAGTTGCACATAGGCGCCGGGCACCATGTGTGCTGGCAACTGTTCGGCCAATGCCAACCGCAGCGACGCAGGCTCCAACTGGCGGCCCGGTTCGGCGAGCAGATAGGCGACCAGTCGTGGATCACCGGGTTCGTCCTGGCGTGCCAGGACCCGTGCCGAACGCACATCGTCCAGCGCCGTGAGGCGTGCTTCGATCTCCCCCAGCTCGATGCGGAAGCCGCGCACCTTGACCTGCTGGTCGTTGCGTCCCAGGTAGTACAGGGTGCCGTCGCTGCTCCAACGCGCCAAATCGCCGGTTCTGTAGAGACGTTCGCCCTCGCCACCGGCAAAACGCGCCGGCAGGAATCGCTCGGCGTCCAGCGCTGGACGGTTGAGGTAGCCGCGGGCCAGGCCCGGCCCGGCGACGTGGAGTTCGCCCACCACGCCGCGGGGCACCAGTTCGCCCCGCTCATCGAGCAGATAGACCCGCAAGTCGGGGATCGGCCGGCCGATGGGGGCCAGTCCGGCGTGGCAGTGGGCGGCATCGATGGGCTGGTAGGTCACATGCACCGTAGTCTCGGTGATGCCGTACATGTTCACCAACTGCGTGCCCTGGCTGTCCGGGCGCTCGAACCAAGGCCGTAGCGCCGCGCCATCGAGGGCCTCGCCGCCGAAGATGATGCAGCGCAGGCGATGGGGTTCGGCGCGGGTCTGCTTCATCCAGGCGTAGAAGGCGCTGGGCGTCTGGTTGAGTACGGTGACGCCGGTTTCCACCAGCAGCCGGTAGAAGTCTTCGGGGCTGCGCGAGGTCAGGTAAGGCACCACCACCAGCCGGCCGCCATGCAGCAGCGCGCCCCAGAGCTCCCAGACCGAGAAGTCGAAGGCGTAGGAGTGGAACAGCGTCCAGACGTCTCGCTCATCGAAGCCGAACCAGGCATCGGTGGCGCTGAACAGCCGCACCACCGAGCGGTGCTCGATCATCACGCCCTTAGGCATGCCGGTCGAGCCGGAGGTGTAGATGATGTAGGCCAGGTCGCGGTCGCTGGCGTGCGGATCGGCTGCCGGATCGCTGCAGGGCAGGTCGCGCCAGCCGCCGCGATCCGGGTCCAGGGAAAGGACTTCGCAGCCGGCCGGTACGTGCAGTTCAACCGGCAGATCAGCCAGGGTCAACAGCACCCGCGGCTGGCTGTCGTCCAGCATGAAGTTCAGGCGCTGGGCCGGGTAGACCGGATCCAGCGGCACATAAGCGCCGCCGGCCTTGAGGGTCGCGAGAATGGCCATGGGCATGTCGAGGCTGCGCTCGACATGGATTGCCACGCGGCTGTCCGCGCCGACCCCCAGCCCACGCAAGCGATGGGCCAGGCGATTGGCGCGCTCGTTGAGCGCTCGATAACTGAGCCGTTGTTCACCGTACTCCACCGCAACGGCGTCCGGGCGGCGGACTGCCTGGGCCTCGAAGCGCTGGTGCAGACGCTCGCCATCGGTCGTGGGGAGCGCCACGGCGGGGTTGAAGCCATGGAGCAGTTGCTCGCGTTCGGTTTGGCTGAGCAGGTCGATGTCGGCGACCGATTGACGGTCGTCCGCGACCATCGCCCGTAGCACCGAGAGCAGCGCCTGCCAGTGGCGAGCCACGGTATCGGCGTCAAACAACGCGGTGGCGTAGTTGAAGCCGCCTTCGATCATGCCGTCCACCTCGTGCACATCCAGCGCCAGATCGAACTTGGCCGTGGTCACCGGCGCACCGACGCTTTCCAGATGCAAGCCGTTGCCCAGGTCCAGTTCGCCCGCCGGGGCGTTCTGCCAGGCCAGCATCAGTTGGAACACGGCGTTGTAGGCTTGGGAACGTGGCGGATTGAGTGCCTCGATGACCTGTTCGAACGGCAGGTCCTGGTGTTCCTGGGCGGCCAGCGCCAGGTCCCTGATCCGGGCCAGCAGGGTGTCCACCGTCGGGGCGTCGTCCACTTCGATGCACAGCGCCTGGAAGTTCACGAAGAAGCCGATCAGCGGCTCCAACTCGACCCGGTTGCGGTTGGCCACCGGCGAGCCGATGACCACCCGGTCCTGGCCCGAGAACCGGCTGACCACCACCGCCCAGGCCGTCAGCACGGTCATGTAGAGCGTGGTGCCGTGGCGCTGGCCGAGGGCCTTGAGGCCGTGGGTCAGCTCAGCGTCGATGCGCACCGGCAGGCTGGCGCCGGCGTAGTCCAGGCGCGCCGGCCGCGGCCGGTCGGTGGGCAGGACGACGCAGGTCGGTGCGTCCTGCAGGTGGCGGGTCCAGTAGGCGCGCTGGCGTTGCAGTTCGTCGCCTTGCAACCATTGGCGCTGCCAGAGGCTGTAATCACCGTATTGGCGGTCCAGGGCCGGCAGTGGATCGACCCGCCCCTGGCTGAACGCTTGATACAGGCGGGAGAACTCGTCGGTGAGGATGCCCATGGACCAGCCGTCCGAGACCAGGTGGTGCAGCGTGACGAGGACGACGTGGTCGTCGTGGTCCAGCCGCAGCAAGCTTGCGCGGATCGGCCATTGGCGCGTGAGGTCGAACGGCCGAGCGGCTTCCTCGGCGCAGATCGATTGCCAGTCCGTCGCGCCGGAGGCGCTCAGGTCCAGGGTCGTCAGGGCCAGCGCTCGGGGCAAATCGATCACTTGGCGCGCCTGTCCCGCCACACTGACGAAGCGGGTACGCAGGCTTTCATGCCGCGCGACGATGCGGTCCAGCGACCTGCGCAGCGCGCCGATATCCAAGTGCCCGCGCAAACGCAGGCCCGCGGGCATGTTGAAGGCTGCGGTGGAATCCGGATTGAGCTGCTGGATCAGCCAGAGGTTCTGCTGAGCGAACGACAGCGGCAGCGGCTGACTACGGTCACTGGCCAGCAGCGGCCCCAGGCGGCTGCGCCCGGCGTTGCCCAGGGCGGCGGCGAGCGCGTGCAGGCGCGGCTGGGCGAAGACCGCCGAGAGCGGCATTTCCAGGTCCAGTCGATGGCGCACCTTGGCCAGCAAGCGCAACGCCAGCAACGAGTGCCCACCCAGGGCGAAAAAGTCATCGTCACGACCCACTGCCTCGACCCCGAGCAATTCGCTCCAGATCGCTGCCAGGGTGATTTCCAACTCGCCCTGGGGCGCGCTGTATTGACTCTGGGCGAACGCATCGGCGGGAGGCGCCGGCAAGCGCTGACGGTCGACCTTGCCGTTGGCAGTGATCGGCAGTGCCGGCACTTGGACGAAGGCACTGGGCAGCATGTACTCGGGCAGGCGCTCGCTCAGTTGGCTGCGCAGCGTCAGCGGCGAGAGAGTCTCGCTGGCGCTGTAATAGGCCACCAACCGCGCCTGACCGTTGTCGCCCGGCAGAACAATCACCACCGATTCGCGCAGGCCGGGCAACTGATCGAGGCGACTTTCCACTTCGGCCAGTTCGACCCGGTAACCGCGGATCTTGACCTGGGAATCGTTGCGCCCCAGGTACTGCAGGGTGCCCTCGGCGGTCCAGCTTGCGAGGTCGCCGGTCTTGTAC
Organism: Pseudomonas fluorescens; assembly: GCF_001307275.1. Taxonomy (NCBI): domain Bacteria; kingdom Pseudomonadati; phylum Pseudomonadota; class Gammaproteobacteria; order Pseudomonadales; family Pseudomonadaceae; genus Pseudomonas; species Pseudomonas fluorescens. Next base: position 6,980,021 of record NZ_CP012831.1, on the reverse strand, counting down.
AGGCGCGCGCCGGGGGTGGTGTCGAAAGGGTGCTCGATGAAGCGCTCGGCGCTCAGCTGCGCCCGGTTCAGGTAACCCTGGGCCAGGGCCACGCCGGCGACATGCAGTTCGCCGGCCGCGCCCTGGGGTACCCATTGGCCGCTGCCGTCCAACAGGCACACCTGGGTATTGGCGATCGGCCGGCCGATCACCGGCAGGTCCGGCCAGAGCGCAGGATCACCGGACAGGGTGTGGGTGCAAACCACGTGGGTTTCGGTGGGGCCATAGTGGTTGTGCAGACGGGCCTGGGGATGAGCTTTGAACAGCGCGCGCAGGGCGCCGTTGATGCGCAGCGCTTCGCCGGCGACGATCACGTCCCGCAGCATCGGCAACGCCAGTGGCGCCTCGGCCCAACCGTCGGCCAGGGTCGCCAGGGCGATGTAGGGCAGGAACAGCCGCTCGATCCGCGCCTGCGCCAGCCATTGGGGCAGGCCGGCGAGGTCCAGGCGCTGGTGCTCGTCCAGCAGCACCAGGGTGCCCCCGGTGCCCAAGGTGGAGAAGATTTCCTGGAACGCCACGTCGAAGCCCAGCGCGGCGAATTGCAGGGTCCGCGCCGGACCGGGCAGCGCCTGGGCGGCCTGCCAGGCCAACAGGTTGCTCAAGGCCAGGTGGCCCATGGCAACGCCCTTGGGCGTTCCGGTGGAGCCGGAGGTGTACATGACGTAGGCTAGGTCATCTGGCCGCGGCGGCGCCAGTTCCGGCAGGACGGACGCCGGACCCACGGTGGCCGCCAGGCGAACCGACAGCGCCGGGCAGCGCTCGCCGAGCCTCAGGGCTTCGACGCGCTGGGCATCCCAGAGCAGCAGGCAGGGTTGGCAATCGTCGACGATAGCCTGCCGGCGGGCGATGGGCTGGCTGGGATCCAGGGGCACATAGGCCGCGCCGGTCTTGAGCGTGGCCAACAGGGCCAAAATCATTTCCAGGCTGCGGGGCAGGTGGATGGCGATCCGTTGGCCCGGGCCTGCGCCCAGTTCCAACAACTGCGCGGCGAGGTGGTTGGCCTGGCGATCGAGTTCGCCGTAGCTCAAACCGCGTCCATGCAGCTCCACGGCAAGGGCCTCGGGCTGCTGCCGTGCTTGCCGTTCGAACGGCCGATGCACCCAGCCTGCTTCGGGGAACGGCGTCGGGACCGGATTGAGCTGGTGCCACAGGCGCTCGCGTTCCCGGTCGTCCACCAGCGACAGCCGCGCCACCGGCTGGCGGTCGTCCAGGCAGAGTTGGCGCAGCACATTGGCCAGGTAGTCCCAATGCCGTTGCACACTGGCGGGATCGAACAATGCGGTGGCGTAGTTCAGTCCTCCGATGATGCGTCCATCGGCTTCGTACAGCTCCAGGGACAGGTCGAACGGTGCGGTGATCTGCTCACCGGCGACACTGGTCAGGCTCAGGCCATCGAGGTCCAAGGCTCCGCGCGGCGCGTTCTGCCAGGCGAACATGAGTTGGAACACTGGACTGTGGGCCAAGGTGCGCGGCGGATTGAGCGCTTCCACCACGTGCTCGAACGGCACGTCCTGGTGCGCCTGGGCCCCCAAGGCGTGCTCGCGGACCTGGGCCAGCAATTGGCCGACATCCGGTTCCCCGCCCAGGTCGACGCACAGCGCCTGGGTGTTGACGAAAAAGCCGATCAGAGGCTCGACTTCAGCGCGGGTGCGGTTGGCCACGGGTGTCCCGATCACCACCTGCTCCTGGCCGGCCAGGCGCCCGACCACCACGGCCCAGGCAGCCAGCAGGGTCATGTACAGCGAAGTGCCGTGGCGCCGGCCCAGTTCCTTGAGCGCGGCGCTGGTGGATTGATCGAGGGCGACCGCCAGGCGCGCGCCACTGAAGTCCTGGCGCGGCGGCCGCGGCCGGTCGCTGGGCAGGTCGATGCGTGCTGGTGCGTCGCGCAGGTGCGCGAGCCAGTAGGCCAACTGTTCGGCACCGCGCTCGTCGGCCAGCCACTGGCGTTGCCAGGCGGCATAGTCGGCGTACTGGATCGCCAGGGCCGGCAGCGGGTCCGGCGTGCCCCGGCGAAAGGCCTTATAGAGGGCCGACAGTTCGTCTACCAGCACGCCGATGGACCAGCCGTCGGCGATGATGTGGTGCAGTGTCAGGTGCAGCACATGGCGCTGGTCCTGCTGTCGCACCAGCAGAGCCCGCAGCAAGGGCCCTTCGCTCAGGTTGAACGGTTGCGCCGCTTCGGTGGCCAGGGCCGCCCGCAGGCCGGCGTCGTCGTTGGCTTCCAGGGTCAGGCGCGAGGATCCCCAGCGTGGTTCTGGCTCGATGACCTGCCGGACTTCGCCGTCCTGTTCAACGAACCGGGTGCGCAGCACCCCATGGCGCTCGACGATCCGGGTCAGGGCCTGGTCCAGGGCGGCTTCGTCGAGTTCGCCATCCAGGGCCAGGGCGCCGCTGATGTGGTAGGCGGCGCTCGCCTGGGCGTCCAGGCGGCTGATGAACCACAGCCGCTGTTGGGCGAACGACAGCGGCCGTTCGGCAGTGTCCGGCAGTACCGGGATCGCCGTCAGGGCAGAGCGCGCCGCGCCCGCCATCAACGGGGCCAGGGCTGCAACGGTCGGGTTCGCGTACAGGGTCGCCAGGGGCAATTCCAGGCCCAGGCGCTGGCGCACCCGCGAGACCCATTGCACCGCCAGCAGTGAATGGCCGCCCAATTCGAAGAAATTGTCGTGCCGGCCGACCCGGGCGACCCCCAGCAGGTCACGCCAGATGGCGGCCATGAGGGTTTCCTGCTCACCCCGCGGAGCTTCGTAGGCCTGACTGCTCCAGGCCTCCTCGCCGGGCAGTGGCAGGGCGCCGCGGTCGAGTTTGCCGTTGGGTGTCAGCGGCAGGGTGTCCAGCGGCATGATGACCGCCGGTACCATATAGCCCGGCAGCCGGTTCGCCAGGGCGTCGCGCAGGGCCGCCGGCGCCAACGGCCCGTGGCCAGGACTGGCCACGGCGTAAGCCACCAGCGCCGGCTCGCGGCCATTGCGCGGGACTGCCAGGACTGTCGCCGCGGCCACTTGCGGCAGGGCCAACAGGGCGCTTTCGATCTCCCCCAGTTCGATGCGGAAGCCACGGATTTTGACCTGGAAGTCATTGCGCCCCAGGTAGTGGAGCTGGCCGTGGACGTCCCAGAAACCCAAGTCGCCGGTGCGGTACAGCCGCGCCCCGGGCTGGTCGCTGAAGGGGTCGGCGAGGAAGCGTTCACGGGTCAGGTCGGCTCGCCGGTGGTAGCCGCGTCCAACGCCTGCACCGCCGATGTACAGCTCCCCCGGAACGCCTACGGGTAACCGCTGCATGGCGTCATCGAGGACATGCACCTGGGTGTTGTCGATGGGCCGGCCGATGTGCGGGACGAAGCCCACTTCGCGGTCCATCGCAGCCCAGGTCGAGTAGACCGTGGTCTCGGTCGGGCCATAGAGGTTGTTGACCTGATGCACGCGGCTCTGCTCGAACAGGCGCTGCACCAGGATCCGGGGCAGCGCCTCGCCAGCCAGGTTGACGCTTTCCAACGAGTCCCCCAGGGCTTCTGCGCGCAACAGCGCATCGAGGGCCGAGGGCACCGTATTGAGCAGGCTCAGCTCCGGACGCTGGTCGAGCAGGGCGAGGGCATCGTCCACCAGCTCCAGGCTGCCACCGCAGGACAGCGGCGCGAAGCATTCGAATACCGACAGATCGAAGTTGATCGAGGTGCTGAACAGGCTCTGGCTCAGCACTTGCGGGGTGAAACTGCCCAGGGCCCAGTCGAGGAAATTGCGCGCGTTGCGGTGTTCGATCATCACCCCCTTGGGTTGTCCGGTGGAGCCGGAGGTGTAGATCATGTAGGCCAGATGCTGGCTTTCCAGCCCCAGGGCCAGCGGCGTGTCGCTGGTCGCGGTTTTGCTGTCGCGCAGCACTTCATCGACGTTCACGCGGTGGCAATCGTCGGCCAGCGTCAGTTCCAGCGGCGCGTCGGCCAGGGTCAGCACCGCCAGCGGGGCGCTGTCGTCGAGCATGTAGGCCAGGCGCTGCGCCGGATAGGCCGGGTCCAGCGGCACGTAGGCACCGCCGGCCTTGAGGACGGCGAGCAGGGCGACGATCAGTTCCGGACTGCGGCGCAGATGGATGCCGACCCGCGCGTCAGGTCCGACGCCCAGCGCTTGCAGGCGCCGCGCCAGGTGATTGGCCTGGCGGTCGAGCTCTGCGTAGCTGAGCCGGCGGCCCTTGCAATGCACTGCCAGGGCCTGCGGGGTCTGCCGGGCCTGGGCCTCGAAGCGCTCGTGGAGCAGGGCACGCTGGGGCTGGGGACGCGCCGTGGCGTTGAACCGGCCCAGCTGCGCGAGTTCCGCTGGCGGCAGCACATCCAGGGTCCGGGCCAGACGATGCGGGCTACTGCCCAGGGCTAGCACCAGGCTGGCGAGGGCTTGCTCCAGAAACTCCAAGGCCCGTTGCGCACCCACCGAGCCGGCAATCTGCGCGGTGATGCCAAAGCCCTGGCCGAGGTCGTCCACCGAGAAGGTGAAGGGGTAGTTCGTGCGCTCGGCGGTGCCCAGCACCTGCATGCCGGTGACGCTCTGGTGAGGCGTGTCCTCCAGGCTGTAGCGAAAATTCAGCAACGCGCAAAACAGCGGCGTCCCCGCCGGCACGCCACTGCAGCGCTGGGCCAGCGTCAGCGGCGCGTGCTCATGCTCAAGCAGGTCCAGCAGTGCCTGATGGGTGCGCTGCAGGCTGTCGATTACCGAGGTCTGCGCGAAGCCGATGCGCAGCGGCAGGGTGTTGATGAACACTCCCAAGGCCTGGTCCGCCCCCTCGATCCCCTGCAGACGACCCAGCAACACGGTGCCGAACACCACGTCGGCGCGGCCCGTGGCCTTGCCCAATACCAACGCCATGGCCAGGTGGAACAGGCTGGCGACGCTCACTTGGTGGTGGCGTGCCGTTTGCCGCAGGGCCAGCGCCAGCGTCGGGTCGAGGACGCCCCGGGCTTCGTCCAGGGTACCGGTATTTTGCACGTCCAGCAGGCCGAAGGGCGCGGTGGGTTCGCTGACGTCCGCCAGCATGGCTTCGAAAAACCGTTGTTGGCGGGCGCTGTCCTGGCCGTGCCGGGCGTGGGCAACAAAGGCCCGGAACGGCACCGGCTCGCGCAGTTGCGCGGCGCGACCCTGCTGGATCAGCACGATTTCCTCGACCATCCGCTCCAAGGTGGTGTGGTCCAGCACCAGGTGATGGTGCAGCACTTGCAGCAGCCAGCGTTGCCCGGCGGCGTCGAAGGCTTTGACGACCCGTAGCAGGGGCGCCTGGCGGATATCCAGGCGGCGCTGCCGTGGATTGGTGTGCGCCTGCAGTTGGGCGAGGGCGTCGGCCTCGGTGATAGGCAGCATCTCGATGGGCAGTGGCGCGTCACGCCAGACTACCTGCACTGGCTGTTCCAGACCTTCCCAGGCCAGGGCGGTACGCAGGATGTCGTGGCGGGCGATGACCTGTTGCAGCGCCTGGCAAAAACCGTCCAAGCCGGCTTCGTCGTCGAAGGCCAGGGTGGTATGCAACAGGTAGGTGTCGCCTTCCTCCTGCAGCAAGTAGTGGAAGAACAAGCCTTCTTGCAAAGGCGCCAGGGGGTAGATGTCCTGCACGTTGGCGGCGCCACCTTCGACCTGGGCAACAATGGCGTCGATCTGCGCCTGGGTCAGCTCCACCAGGGGCAGCAGCTCAGGGACGATACGGCTGCAGCCGGCAGGTATCGTCGCCTGCAGCGATGCCAGCTCAAGACTCGGGACCGTCGAGCGCTGTGCCAGGCAGTCGGCGAGCGCGGCGACACTGGGGGCGCTGAACAGCGTGCGTACATCCAGCGGCCAGCCCTGTACCCGCAGCTGTTCTACCAGTTGCACCGCCAGTAACGAATGCCCGCCGAGGGCGAAGAAGTTGTCCTGCCGACCGACCCGCGGCACCCCGAGGACCTCGGCCCACAGTTCGGCGAGTCGGGTTTCCACTGGCCCTTGGGGCGCTTCGTAGCAGTGCAGGGCGAAATGCTGTTCGTCGGGCTCGGGCAGGGCGTGGCGGTCGAGCTTGCCGTTGGCGGTCAGCGCGAAACCGTCCACCTGGACGAAAGCCGCCGGCAGCATGTAGTCCGGCAGCACGGCTGCCAGGCGGGCGCGCAGGGCGTTGGGTTCTTGCGCCTCGGTGGCGCTGAAGTAGGCCAGCAGGCGCTGCTGGGCATCGGCCAGCACCAGCGCCTCGCCGATCCCCGGCAGGGCCTTGAGCTGGGCTTCGATTTCCCCCAACTCGATGCGAAAGCCACGGATCTTCACCTGGAAATCATTGCGGCCCAGAAACAGCAGCACGCCGTCGGCGCGCCAGCGCACCAGGTCGCCAGTGCGGTACAAGCGTGCCCCGGGCGCCTGGCTGAAGGGGTTGGCGACGAAGCGTTCTTCGCTCAGTCGGGGTTGGTTCAGGTACCCCAGGGCGAGTCCATCACCACCAACGTACAGCTCGCCGGCCACCCCAATCGGCACTGGGCGGCGCTGTTCATCCAACACGTAGGCCTGGGTGTTGCCCACGGGCCGGCCGATGGGAATGTCACCGGCCAACGCATCCGCGAGGGTGATGGCGTGAGTGGTGGTGAAGGTGGTGTTTTCCGTCGGCCCGTAGCCGTTGAGCAAGTGCTGGGGGGGCGAATGGCGCAGGACCTTTTTGATGCGCCGCGGATCGAGCACGTCGCCGCCGACCATCAGGTAGCGCAGCGCGCCGAAGGCTGGCGCCAGGGCCTCGGCGTACTGATGGAACAGGCCGGCGGTGAGCCAGAGCACGCTGACTTCGTGGTGCAGCAGGTGCTCGTTGAGGCGTGCCGCGTCCAGCAGGGTTTCCCTGGGGCAGACCACCAGGCAGCCGCCGTTGAGCAGCGCGCCCCAGATCTCCAGGGTACTGGCGTCGAAGGCCGGGTTGGCGGCGAGGGCGAAGCGGTCCTGGGCGGTGAATTCGGCGAAGCCGTTGTTGCGCACCAGCCGGGTGATGGCGCGGTGCGGCACCTGCACGCCCTTGGGTGTTCCGGTGGAGCCGGAGGTGTACATGATGTAGGCCGGTGCTTCGCTCGACACTGTGACAGGCTGACGCGGCGGGGTGGGGTCGTCCGCGGTCGCAAGGCGATCCCAAGGGCACAAGATCTGGTAGCCGGTACCTTGCACCGGCGCGTCCGGGTTTTCACAGAGCAGCCAGGCGCTGGCACAGTCGTCCAGCAACGCGCGTTGACGCTGCGGCGGGGTGGCGGTGTCGATGGGCACGTAGGTCGCGCCGTTTTTCAGGATCGCCAGGACCGCCGTGACCAAGCGCGGGCCGCGCGCAAGGCTCAGGGCGACCCGGGCGCCCGGGGTGACGCCGTGCTCGGCCAACCAGTGCGCCAGCTGCTCGGCCTGTTGGTCGAGCTGGCGGTAACTGAGCAAGTGGTCGCCGTCCTGCACCGCGGTGGCGTCGGGCCGGCGCTGGGCCTGGGCCTCGAACAGACGGTGCAGGGGCTCGTCGGCAGGGTAA